>DATIJX010000162.1:0-18552 GCA_035478175.1 Ignavibacteriaceae bacterium | reverse complement strand
GAATGCATTTCCTTCCAGACCTAAAGCAAATGCAAGTCTTCGTGCCTGGAATGCCTGCAATCCTATGGCAGGATCAATCCATTCCTTAATAATTTTTTCGGGAGTTTCAGCAGCAACTTTTTCAATTTCAACTCCGCCTTCGGTTGAAACCATAATCACATTTTTGGAAACAGCACGGTCGAGTAGAATTCCAAGATACAATTCTTTTTTGTAATCAAGTCCTTCAGTAATAAAAAGAGTCTTAACAATCTTTCCTTCTGGCCCAGTTTGATGAGTAACGAGCAGATTGCCTAAAATCTTACTCGCAATTTCCTTAGCCTTCTCGACAGAAGTAGTAAACTTTACTCCACCTTCAAGAATCAATTCATCTCGCTTTTTAGGATTGTATAATTTTCCCTTTCCTCTTCCACCGGCATGAATTTGCGACTTCACAACAAACTGGTTTATGCCTCTCTGTTTTAGCTGGAATATAGCACCATCGAATTCGTCCATACTCCTGATTGCAACTCCATCCTGAACAGGAACGTTGAATTTCTTTAGTGTTTCTTTTGCTTGATACTCGTGTATTTTCATTTATCTCTACTCGCTTATTTATTCAATTTAACTATTTTTTATTAGCTGTTTTAGGAACTTCAGGTCTTCTTTGTCTTTACTTCTATTAACCGCTCTTTTATTTTTTATCAAATCATTCAATCCGATATAAAATATGTTAAAACTTTTGCGCTTATGCCTAATTTTATCCTCAATTCTATTTTCATATGCTTCATCGAACTGAACTTTTTCAATTTCATTGATTAAATCGATCCGGTTGGGTGGGACCCCAAATTGAAAGATTTCTCCTTTCTTCTGCAATTCCTCTTTCTTACTAACACCGGGTATATCAGCATCCCAAAATTCATTTAATACTTTAAAGAGATTTAGGCAGTTTTCTTTTCCTCGTTTGTAAAAGATATCTATATCACCTGTTAATCTTGCATGACCATAATAAATTACGGCCTCTCCACCAACTATCAAGTATTTAACTTTGTATTTATTAAGTAGGAATAGAAACTCAATAATGTCTGAAGAGAGAAATATCTTACTCATTTCATAGAATCTCTGACATCCGGAACATTTTTCCCATAAAATCTTTTCTTTAACTCAAAAGCTATTCTTTGTCTTTGTCTGGGTGTCATTTTTATTTGCTGTATTATATCCCAGAATTCTGCTTCTTTATGGTTAGAAGCTTTATTAAAAGTTCTATTCACTTTTTAGTCTTTAAGCAATGTTAAAATTTGAATTAAAAATCAGGAGATAAATTAAACTTAACTCTAAATACTAACTTCTAACTACTAATTTACTCGCTCATAAAAGGATAACGCCAATCTTTAGGCGGATCAAATGTTTCTTTGATCGTTCTGGCAGTCATCCATCTCATTAAGTTCATGGCACTTCCTGCTTTATCATTTGTGCCCGAAGCTCTTCCTCCGCCAAACGGCTGCTGACCAACTACTGCACCGGTCGGTTTATCATTGATATAGAAGTTTCCTGCTGCATTCCTTAACCTGTTTGACATCATAACTATTGCCTTCCTATCCTGTGCGAAAATTGCACCTGTCAAAGCGTAAGGTGAAGTTTCATCGCACAAAGTTAAAGCTTCATCAAGTTTACTATCATCATACACATACATTGTCATAACAGGACCAAATATTTCTTCTTCCATCGTTTTAAATTTTGGATTAGTAGTTACAATCGTTGTCGGTTCGATAAAATATCCTTTTGAATCATCAAAGTTACCGCCGGTAATTATCTCAGCTTCTTTAGAACTTTTTGCATATTTGATGTATTCAGTTATTATATCAAATGCGCCTTTGTCTATAACTGCACCCATAAAGTTTGTGAAGTCTTCTATATCACCCATTTTAATTTTGCCGACTTCAGCCACATATTTTTCTTTAAACTCTTTCCATAAAGATTTTGGAATATACATTCTTGAAGCAGCAGAGCATTTCTGTCCCTGGTATTCAAAAGCACCGCGCAAAGCAGCTACAACAAGTGCATCAACATCTGCCGAGTTGTGAGCAAAAATAAAATCCTTACCGCCGGTTTCACCAACTATGCGTGGATAGTATTTCATATTCTTAAGATTGTCAGAAATTGTTTTCCACATATTCTGAAAAACTTCGGTTGATCCGGTAAAATGAACACCTGCAAGATTTGGATTTGTAAACGCGGGAGTTCCGACCTGTCCGCCGGAACCGGGAACAAAATTAATTACACCTTTTGGCAAGCCAGCTTCTTCAAATAATTTCATCAACCAGTATGCTGAATAAACTGCGCTCGAAGCTGGTTTCCACAAACTTACGTTGCCAACAATTGCTGGTGCGGTTGGAAGATTGCCTGCTATTGATGTGAAGTTAAACGGTGTTACAGAAAAAATAAAACCTTCAAGCGGGCGATATTCCAATCGGTTCCACATTCCACTACCGGAATAAGGCTGCTCTTGCATCAATTGAGCCATGTAGTAGCTATTAAAACGATAGAAGTCAACAAGCTCAGCAGCGGAATCAATTTCTGCCTGGTAAACAGTTTTAGATTGTCCGAGCATTGTAGCTGCATTAATTGTTGAGCGCCATGGTCCGGCTAACAAATCAGCAATTTTAAGGAAAATAGAAACTCTGTGTTCCCAGGGCATATCAGCCCATTCTTTTCTTGCTTTAAGTGCAGCTTCTACAGCCATATCAACTTCTTTTTTACCTGCTTTATGATAAACGCCGAGAACGTGGCTGAAATTGTGAGGTATCACCATTTTTTCTGTGTTTCCGGTTCTAACCTCTTCGCCGCCTATTATTAGCGGGACTTCAATCTGCTTAGATTTTAATTCGGCTAATTTTTTTTTTAATTCTTCCCTTTCCGGGCTGCCAGGTTTATATGATTTTACTGGTTCATTTATAGGTTGTGGGACTTTGAAATATGCGTTTGACATTGGATATCCTTATAATTAAAAATTGTGTTATGAAAATTACCGTTTTTGGCTTTGAGATACAATTTAAAAGCTGGTATCCACCTAATAAGAAATCCATCAGGATCAAATAAAGAATCAATCAGCTAATAAATAATTCTTTGCATTTAATTTCATCGGTATTATTTTGCAGGCAGTTAAATGAGATGGAAGCGCAGAGAGAGGGTTTGCTTCCCGTCATTCCTTACAAAAAAATCTTATAATTTCAGGAATAATTTCGGAGTAAATACAATGGGATCATTAAAAGCTTTTTATACTATACCGGAGCTATATAAGTACTTAACTGAAGATTTCGGACCGAAAAAAGGCGGACACGCAATCCAGCGAAAAGTTGATAACATCTATAAAGGAATAACTTACCAGGAGCTTAAAGATGAAACCGATGCATTTGCGTTCGGATTATCTTCACTTGGTTTAAAAAAAGACGACTGTGTTTCACTCATTTCAGAGAATCGCCCTGAATGGGTTTATACTGACTTTGCAATGCAGCTTCTTGGAATTATCAATGTACCACTTTATCCTTCCTTAACTTCTGATTCTATCCAATACATTTTAAATGATTCCGAGTCGAAAGCAATAATTGTTTCCACAGGATTTCAATTAAATAAAGTTCAAAAGGTTTGGAAGAACTGCAAACATCTTAAATACATTATTATCCTCAATGAAAATGAGGATGGAGCTGCTGCCGAGAATATTTTTACGTTCAAGCAGATTCAGGAAAAAGGAAAAAGCATTCAGAGTGGTAATCCTGATCTTCTAAAAAAATTTTCAGCCAGAATTAAAGGTGATGATGTTTGCACAATTATCTACACTTCAGGAACTACCGGTGAACCTAAAGGAGTTATACTTACTCATGAAAATATTATTTCAAACGTCAATGCTGTGTTGGATGTCTATCCGATAACTAAGGAAGATGTTTTTCTTTCATTCCTTCCACTGTGTCATATATTTGAGAGAATGGGTGGTTACTATACGGCATTTGCTGCAGGCTGCACAGTCTATTATGCCGAGAGTATTGAAAAAGTGGCAACTAATCTCCTTGAAGCACGACCAACTTTGATGACATCCGTTCCAAGACTGTTTGAAAGAATCCAATCGCGCATTATAAAAAATGTGGAAAGTCAATCAGTAACAAAGCAAAAGATTTTTTATTGGGCTTTAGATTTAGGTAAGAAATTTTATGCAGCGAAAAAGAAAGGCTCTGTGCCTATCGCACTTTCAGCGAAATATAAAATTGCCGACAAGCTCGTCTTCAAGAAAATAAGAGCACGTACAGGTGGAAGATTAAGATTTTTCATCTCCGGTGGTGCTGCTTTATCCAAGGAACTCGGAGAATTTTTTGAAGCTGCGGGAATTCAGATTGTTGAAGGTTATGGATTGACAGAATCATCACCTGTGATAACTGCAAACAGATTCGACGATTACAAATTTGGTACTGTTGGAAAACCATTGCCTGGTGTGGAAGTTAAAATCGCTTCAGATGGCGAGATACTTGCACGAGGTCCAAACATTATGAAAGGTTACTATAAAAAGAAAAAAGAAACTGAAGAAACCGTAATTAACGGATGGCTGCATACTGGTGACATTGGTGTTTTTGATTCGGAAGGTTATTTAATGATAACAGATCGAAAAAAACATCTGTTCAAAACAAGTGCAGGCAAATACATTGCCCCATCGCACATCGAAAATATTTTCCTCAGCAGTAAATACATCGATCAATTTGTACTCATAGGTGATAAGAGAATGTTCCTGAGCGCACTTATTGTTCCCGATTATGAAGCACTTAAAGAATATGCTGATGCTCATAAAATAGCTTATAAAGATGAAGCAGAATTAACAAGCAACGAACAGATTTATAAATTGATTGAAGATGACATGTCCAAGCTTCAGAAACAGTTAGCAAATTATGAACGTGTAAGAAAATTTGCTTTGCTTGATAAGCCTTTCACAATTGAAACAGGTGAAATAACACCGAGTCTGAAAATCAAAAGGAAAGTTGTTGAAGAAAAGTATGGTGAAGTTATAGAAAAGATGTACACCAGTTTAGAGAAGTAGGTTAAGGTTAAATACTTCTCATTACATCAATCATTTTTTGATGGATAACTCCATTTGTAGCTAATATTCGCTTTGAGTTAATATCAATTTCGTTTCCATCAAAATCGGTGACAATTCCACCGGCTTCTTCGACTATCAGTTTGCCTGCACAAATATCCCATGGGTGAAGTGATACTTCCCAGAAACCATCAAACACACCATTGGCAGCGTAACAAAAGTCAATCGCCGCAGAACCAAGTCTTCTGATTGCACGTGCCTTTTTAAGGAAGGTGATGAATCTTTCATAAGCTTTGTCGGGATTTTGTTTTACGTCGTAAGGAAATCCTGTAACAAGCATACTATGTCCAAGATTATCATTCTTGCTTACGTTAATTCTTTTCCCATTTTCAAAGCTGCCGCTGTTTTTTTCTGCTGAGAAAACAACATCTCTCATCACATCATAAACTACTCCGGCAATTGTCTCTCCATTTTTCTGAACACCGATTGAGACAGCAAAAATCGGGAGTCCGTGTGCAAAGTTTGTGGTTCCATCCAGCGGATCAACAACCCAGAGATATTCTGAAGATCTATTCGCTTCACTTCCCTCTTCAGCTAGTATTCCGTGTAATGGATATTTCTTTTTGATAAAATCTGTGATAAGTTTTTCAGAAGCTTTGTCAGTTTCTGTAACGAGATTCAGTTCGTTTGTTTTAAACTCAATTGAATGAGATTTGCCAAAAGCATTTCTTATCAGCACACCAGCTTCTTTGGAGATTTGGATTATGTCTTTGATCATAAAATCATTTTTTTTGATTTTAAATATAAAGGAAAAAATTAATGAGGATTTTGAAATACTGCTCTTATAATATTTTGTGACAAAAAAACCTTCGAGGTTAACTTATGAAAATACACAAGTAACCTCGAAGGCTGAAGGAAGCTAATAAGCTTATTTGAGTAATATGAGTTTCTTTGTTGCCATATAATCGCCTGAAGAAAGTGTGTAGAAATATACACCACTTGCAAGATCTTTAGGTTGAAAAATCACATCATAACTTCCAGCTTCCTGATATCTGTCTAGAAGTGTAGCAACCAGACAGCCCATTATATCTTGAATCGTCAATGTAACTCTTCCAGATTGTGGAATTATATATTTTATATTCGTAGTGAAGTTAAATGGATTCGGATAGTTTTGATCTAAATTATAAAATGTAATTTGTGAATTATATTCATCAACAGGTGTAACGGTATCTCTTATAGCAATTAAAGTATTACTTTGAGTTGAATAAAGAGATGAATGATGGACTCCCAGAAATAAGGTGCCATTTATCGAAATTGCTCCCGTATTATCAACTTGCTGTTCAAAACCACTAAGTGGTAATTTCCATTTAAGATCTCCTTCATTTGAAATAGCATAATAATTATAACCATTAGTTGAACCAATATATACTGTGCCCTCTGAATCACAAATTAAAGGTTGCCAGAAATCATCATTTAGATTTTCATTAAAAACATACTTCCACCTGAAATTTCCAAAATAGTCCAATGAAAATAGCGTTTTATAATATGGCCACGCAGTATCAATTCCAACACTATATAGATTCCCATCATAATCAATGGTTGGTATTGAATAAATTTTTGTAGCTAAAAGCATCTCATATTGCCACCTAATGTTTCCATCTGGTGTTAATGAGTAAATATACTGTGGTGATTGTACTGGGTTCGGAATAAAATATACATTCCCATAAGAATCAATCATTGGGGCCCTCATTATTTCACTACAACTAAATTTCCATTTTATGGCTCCATCAAGATCAAGTGCAAAAAGGTTTGAATCTACACCTGCTATGTAAATTGTATTACCATCAGGTGAAAAAACCGGAGATTTGAATGCGAAACCATTATCATACATTACCTTCCAATTAAGAGTACCATCTCCTTTCACAGAGTATAATTCTCCTTGATCTGGTTGCGAAGGTGAAAAAATAAAATTTGTAAAATAAATATTTCCTTGTAAATCAATATTAGGAATGACCTCCTGCACAATAGCTGCTGAAGTTTTAAATTTCCATTTCAATGATCCATTTTGATTCAAAGCATAAAAACAACTATCCCTTGACCCGAAATAAATTGTATTACTTGAATCAATCAGTATACCCGATTGTGGAGGACGATCACTCCCAGTTTCAAATATCCATTTCAACTCGCCATCATTAGTATATGAATAGAAGAAATCTGCAAATACATAATATGAGCCAAAATAAACGCTTTTATCAGTACCAATAATTGGCCCGGAAAAAATACCATATGGCATATCAATTATCCAATCCACTACAGAGGATTGAGGACCTTTAAATGCTGAACGACCAGTAAATTGAGGATCGTGTTTCACCATGGGCCATGGTGAGTTCGCGAGGCTTGGCCAAGGAATATCAACCTGTTGTTGAGAATACAAAATTGTTGATAAAATCAGCATCGTAAAGATTTTTTTCATTATAACTACCTTTTTCAGAATAATTTATTTCGGGAAAATTTCAACCAGTTAGAGGATTAATCTTCCTATTAATTGTAACATCTTATTTTTGCAATACTAGCTTACGACTTGCCGAATAGTTTCCTATTTTAATATTATAGATATAAATACCACTTGTAAGTTTTGAGGCATCAAATTCAATGTAATGACTACCAGCTTTTCTAAATTCATTTACTAGTAAAGCAACTTGTCTACCGAGAATATCAATTACTTGTATTGTTACAAACTCATCTACCGGAGAATGCCACCGAATTAATGTCGTTGGATTGAAGGGATTAGGGTAATTCTGATTTAATTCAAATTTATCAACTGCGCAATTATTAGACCCATAACCAATTTTATCTTGATTGGTGCCTTGAACTCTTGTATCTACAATGTTTGAATAATCAGTTTCTACTGATTCTTCACTCTGCCAACCAACAGCGGTGATCTTATAGTAACAAATAGTCTCGTTTGCTTGCGGTGACCCTATAATCACCACTTCACTATCATCTAGCCAGCATATACCAGAATTAGTTTGCGCAAAAATAAAATTTCCCGTTCCTGTTTTCTTATATATTTTATAATATTGAACTGAAAAATTTTCATCAGGGTATGTTCCCCAAACTAACTTTGGATGGAAATCAGCATCATGAATTAAACAAAGGCAATTCTCCCAATAATTCTCAAGATTTGAAGTAATTAATGAGTTTTCCGTAAATTCCCAAAAGGTTCTATAACTAAAATCTAATACTTGTGTACCTGCTGTGTTTTTAAAAGTATTTTCCCCAACATCATAGTTAACTACTATATCGGGGTACTCACCCCAACTAGATGTTCTCCAATCCATCCAAAAATACGCTTGTTCAATGCCATTTTCGATCGCACTTATTTTATAAAGTCCAAGTGCATATTCAGGATTATCACCTGGATCTAAAATATGATCGAAGGCAACTTGTGTTTGATTAGGATTGTTTTGTGCATTAAGTGATAGATACTGGTACTGCTCGGTAAGTTCAAAATTCTCATCCCACCTTGCACCGATTGCAGTCATGGTTATTGTAACGTTCCAAGATGTTCCGTAATTATCTAAATATATAATAAATTCGCCAACAATATCTGGTTGCGCAAAAGTTATTAATGGTATGGCCAATAGAAAAATAAATTTTTTCATTTTATTCTCCTTGATTTTATAGTTATTAAAAAAAATATTGCAATGTCAACATTTTATGTTATATAAAACCGGTTGGATAAATTTTTGTGAAGAAGAAAAGTTGTGTGAAAAGGGGATAAACATTACACGGGCACAAAATAATGCTAAGAGAAGAAATCGTTTCGTCTTCCTCCCGCAGCGAGAGATTTAAATACTTTGCCATGAAAATATTCATCAGGCATCAATCCCGAATTAATTTCAGGCAAAAATTAGGCAATGAATTTTAAAATGTCAAGGTAGTGTACATTAAATTCTTCTTAATTTATTACCATCTTAGTCGAATCATTAGTTCCTTGATAGCAGGAATCGAAATAGATATATTTAGTACGTGAGATAATATTTACAAGAGAATAAATATACCACTGCTTATCTCACGTGCTGAACGACCGCATTTATGTTTAATAAAGGAGAAGATTTTTGGAAAATTTAAAGGAGCTGGATTTGCATCCATCCGAAGGCAATTCAATAGTTGATACTATCCCAGAAGAAATGCCCATACTGCCTCTTAGAGATATAGTTATTTTCCCTTATATGATATTTCCGGTGCTTGTGGGAAGAGAGCAATCAATCAGAGCCGCTAACTTTGCAGCAGAGCACACAAAATATATTTTCTTATCCACTCAAAAAAAATCCGGCGTAGAAGATCCAACAGAAAAAGATTTATATCCAGAAGGTACAGTTGCAAAAATTGTCCAGATATTAAAGTTGCCAAACGGTCTGATGAAAATTCTTGTTGATGGTTTATTCCAGGCAAGGATTATAGGGTTCACAAGCAATAAGAATTTCTTTGAAGGAAAGATTGAATTAATCCTTCCTACTCTTGATAACGACCATGAAATGAATGCGATGATCCGACAGATGACTCAACTATTTAAAGATTATGTGAAGATCAGCAAGAATGTACCCAAAGATACAATCACAGCTTTTGATAATATTGAAGAGCCGGACAGAAAACTATTTTACGCAGCAGCAAACATCAACCAGTCAATTGAAGTTAAACAAGCAATACTTCAGAAGTTCACAATCAAAGAACAATATCTTGAAGTTATTAAAGTACTCAACTCAGAAATAGATATACTGAGGATTGAGAAAGAGATTGACAACAAAGTTCAGGAGAACATAGCAAAGACTCAGCGCAAGTTCATCATACAGGAACAGATAAAAATATTGCAGGATGAACTTGGCGAAGACGAGGATGCCTCACCGGAATTTGCAAAGATAAGAGATCAGATAAAAAAAGCTAAGATGCCAAAGGAAGTTGAAGATAAAGCTCTTGAAGAATTCAATAAACTTAGGAAGACTCCCTCAATGTCTCCCGAATCAACTGTAATAAGAAATTATCTCGATTGGCTTGTTGGAGTTCCATGGAGTAAGAAATCAAAAGACGACTTAAACATCAAACACGTTCAGAAAATTCTTGATGAAGATCATTTCGGACTTGAGAAACCAAAAGAAAGAATAATCGAGCACATCGCTGTTCTGAATTTGGTAAAGCAAATGAAGGGACAGATTTTATGTTTTGTCGGACCTCCGGGAGTGGGAAAAACTTCACTCGGTAAATCAATTGCCCGCGCTCTTGGAAGAAATTTTGTCAGGATCAGTCTCGGCGGTGTTCGTGATGAAGCAGAGATAAGAGGACATAGAAGAACTTACATCGGTTCAATGCCCGGAAAAATAATTCAATCAATGAAAAGAGCAGGCACAATAAATCCTGTTATTCTTTTGGATGAAATTGACAAAATGAGCATGGATTTTAGAGGCGATCCATCATCGGCTATGCTTGAAGTTCTTGATCCTGAACAGAATCATACTTTCAACGACCATTATCTTGAAGTTGATTACAATCTGCAGCAGGTTATGTTCATTACTACTGCAAACATTCGTTATAACATTCCATTGCCTCTTCAGGATAGAATGGAAATAATTGAGCTGCCCGGCTATCTTGAATATGATAAGCTTGAAATTGCAAAGAAGCATCTGATACCAAAACAGTTAATCGCTCATGGACTCGAGAACAAGCACGTTGAGTTCGGTGAGCCTGCAATTAAGAAAATAATCAGTGAATACACCAGAGAAGCAGGTGTTCGAAATCTTGAAAGAGAAATCGCATCAATTTTCAGAAAATTAGCTAAAGAGATTGTTGTAAAAGAATCCTCCAACGGCAGAGGAAAAAAGAAATTCAAGCACGTAATCACAGAAGAAATTGTTGAGGAGTTCCTAAAAACTCCTCGGTTCAGATATCAGCGGCATAACAAAGGCAACAAAGTCGGAAGCGTTACAGGTTTAGCATGGACAAGCACCGGAGGCGAACTTTTATCTGTTGATGTTACAATTATGAATGGCGCAGGAAAGTTGAATTTAACCGGACAACTCGGAAATGTAATGAAAGAATCAGCGCAGGCTGCATTGAGTTATTTAAGAGCTTCTGCAAAAAGACTTGGTCTCAATCCTGATTTTTTCAAGGGAAGAGAAATTCACATCCATCTTCCCGAAGGTGCAATTCCGAAAGATGGACCATCTGCAGGTGTTGCAATGGCGATGGCGATGCTTTCTGCTGTAAGCGGAAAACCAGCTTCAAACAATGTTGCAATGACAGGAGAAATAACTCTCACCGGTTCAATACTCGCAATCGGCGGATTAACTGAGAAATTATTGGCGGCAAAGAGAAATAATATCAAAACCGTTCTCATTCCAAAGGAGAATGAAATTGATTTAAAGGAAATCTCCGATAAAGTAAAAAGCGGATTAAAGATTGTGCCCATTGAAAAAGCAGAGCAGGCAATTCCTTACATATTCGAAGGAGTTAAAATTAAAAAGTCAGTCGATAAGAAAAAGAAAAAGTAGAATATAAAAGCGATTTTATGACAGAATATATTACCATTAATAAAATTCTCGATGAGGATGAAAGATACAGGCTGCTCATTTCTCAAATAAAATCTCTGCTTACAAAAGAAGATAACTTAATTTCCAATTTATCAAACCTAACTGCTGTCATAAAAGACACGTTTGAAAAAGTAAGCTGGGTTGGATTTTATCTTTTTGATGGACAAAAACTTTATCTTGGGCCGTTTCAGGGAAAAGTTGCCTGCACAAATATTGAAATCGGAAAAGGAGTCTGCGGCTCTGCGGCTGCGAGAAGAGAAACGATTATAGTAACTGATGTTGAAGAGTTTCCCAGTCATATCGCTTGTGACAGCAATTCAAAATCGGAAATCGTTGTTCCCCTAATTCAAAATGGTCACTTACTGGGAGTGTTAGATTTGGATAGTTACACCTACAATTCATTTGGTAATACAGATAAAGAATATTTAGAAGAAATTTGTAAATTTCTGAGTGAAGAAATCTTCCCATCAAATTATCAATCGAATATAGCATAGATGAGTAATTTTGTAGTAACAGCAAGAAAGTGGCGGCCGCAGCGTTTTGAAGACGTTGTTGGTCAGGAACATATCACCAGCACTTTAAAGAATGCAATTAAAGAAAAAAGAATTGCACACGCTTATCTTTTTACCGGTCCTCGCGGTGTTGGCAAAACAACCACAGCAAGAATTCTCGCCAAGACTCTGAATTGTGAGAATAGCAAAAACTCTGAGCCATGCAACGAATGCGAAATGTGTAAGTCTATCCAGAATTCTCAGTTGATCGACATAATTGAAATTGATGCAGCTTCGAACAGGGGAATTGATGAAATAAGATCTTTAAGGGATTCAGTTAAATATGCACCAACCCGCGGCAAGTATAAAGTTTATATTATTGACGAAGTGCATATGTTAACTAAGGAATCGTTCAATGCTTTTCTCAAAACACTTGAAGAACCGCCCGAACATATTATTTTCATATTTGCAACTACTGATGTTCATAAGCTTCCGCTGACAATTATTTCAAGATGCCAGCGATATGATTTCCGAAGGATTCAGCTTGATAAAATTAAAGAGACTCTGAAGATGATAGCTGACGAAGAGAAGATTGCTATCGATGATAAAACATTAACTATCATCGCAAAGAAAGCAGATGGAGCATTACGTGATGCAGAAAGTTATTTCGACCAGGTAGTAGCTTTTTCAAAAGGAAAGATTGATGCAGAACTAGTCACCCAGATGCTCAACCTGATTGATGAGGAAATTTACTTTAAGATTTCAGATGCTGTAATTGACAAAGACTTCAAGGTTGTTTTTCAAACGTCGGAAAAAATTTACGAAAACGGCTGGGACTTTGGCGATTTTGTGGATGGTTTGATCGAGCATTTTAGAAACATTCTTTCAGTAACTGTTACTGATTCAACCAACTCAATTGAAACTGCTGATATCTACAAAACAAAATATCTTGAGTATAAGGGAAATTTTTCTGAGAGTGATATTTTGAGACTTCTGAATTTCCTAAGCAAAGCTCAGCAGGAGCTTCGCTTCTCACAAAACCAAAAGCTTAAAATCGAAATTATTCTTAGTCATCTTATCGCTCTCGAAAGTTCAAAAACAATTTCTGAATTAATTTCAGAAGTTGGTTCAGATAATTTAATTTCTGATAAAATAACGGAGCCGGCATCAGGATTTTACAAACCAGCTGAGCCCGTTAAAAAAAAAGTAGATAGCTCCATAGATGAATCTAAACAAGTTAAATCAGCATCTCAGCCAGTTAGTCCATCAATTAATCCAGCTATCCAACCGAGTATCTCGTTTGATGACGTTGTAAAAAAATGGGAGTATTTCATTGAATCAATCAATACAGAAAAGGGATTAACTCTCGGACCTGCTTTAAAGAATTTCAATCTCACGTCATTTAAAGAAAATAATTTGTATTTCTCGACTGAGAATGATGAAGATTTGAATACCTTCAGATTAAATGAAAAATATCTGACAAAAAAATCAGAAGAGTACTTTGGGCGGAGGTTTAATTTTATGGTTAGCAATAACAGGTCTACCAGATCTGAGGACATGAAATCTACTGTAACTAGTGATGCAAAAGACAAAAATTCATCTGATCCGTATGAGGAAATAATCTTAAATCAACTTGGCGGCGAAAAAATTGCTTAAATGTTGATATTTTAATGTTTCTACTCCTCATAATCCTTATCCTCCCCACAACTAAAATCCTTTGATTTGGAAGTAAATATCAATATTTTTGCACCCTATGTCAAAAGGACTTATCATCGCAATTGATGGTCCTGCCGGTTCCGGAAAAAGCACATCGGCTAAGCTTATCGCAAAAAAACTTGGTTACGTTTACATAGATACGGGTGCAATGTACCGTGCGATAACTTATCTTGCTCTGGAGAACGAAGCAATCAATGATGAATCGCGGATTATTGAACTGGCAAGGAATTGTAAAATCGATCTTGATTATAAAGATGGTGAAGTCATTGTGCGGCTTAATGACAGGAACGTCTCAAAAGAAATTAGATCCGCAGAAGTAAACTCACACGTAAGCGATGTTAGTAAAATAAGCGAAGTGCGAAAAGTGCTCGTTGAAAAGCAAAGAGATCTGGGAGCAATAGGAAACGGTGTTGTTATGGAAGGAAGAGATATCGGGACGGTTGTTTTTCCAAATGCTGATTTAAAAATTTTCCTGACAGCTTCACTCGACATAAGAGCTAATCGAAGGACCAAAGAATACAACGAGAACGGTTCTAAAGTTTTAGTGGATGACATAAAAAGTAATTTGTCCAGTAGAGATAAGATTGATTCAAGCAGAAACGATAGCCCATTAACAAAAGCATCGGATGCAGTAGAGGTCGATACGACAAACGTTACAATAGATGAGCAGGTAAACCTGGTTCTCAAAGAAGCAAAAAAAGTTGCTGACAAAAAAAATATTAAGATAGAAATTAAATACTAATAAGCCGGTTAAATAAATATGTTCAATAAAACAAAATATATCTTTTCTGTTCTTCCGGTTTTGAACGATAAGATATCTAGTTAATTTCAGGAGGAATAATGACCACTGATGTGAAAGAAAAGTCAACCAATGTATTAGCAGATTTCGAAAAGGCGAAAAATAAATTCAATACATTAGATTACACACAGGAAGAATTCGAACAACTTGCTAATCTTTATACCGAATCTTTTAGAGACGTTAAGCAAGGTGAAATGGTTAAAGGACGGCTAGTAAGAATTCAGGGTGATAACGTAATTATTGATGTAGGATTTAAGTCTGAAGGTACAATTCCAAGAAGTGAATTTGGTGAAGATGCAACATTGGAAGTCGGGCAGGAAGTAGAAGTAGTTCTGGAAAGCGTTGAGGACCTTGAAGGAAATCTTGTTCTCAGCAAATCAAGAGCTGATTTCTTAAGAATCTGGGAAAAAGTTATAAGAGCTCATGATACCGGTGAAATTATTGATGGTAAAATTATTAAAAGAATCAAGGGTGGAATGGTTGTCGATTTAATAGGAATGGAAGCTTTTCTTCCCGGCTCACAGATTGACATCAGACCAATAAGAGATTTTGATGCTTTAGTTGGACAAACAATGGACTTCAAAGTAGTTAAAGTTAACATCCCAACAGAGAATGTGGTAGTATCACACAAAGTACTTATCGAAGAAGAAATATCCGATCAAAGGAAAGCAATTCTCGAAAGTCTTGAACGAGGACAAATTCTTGAAGGCGTAGTTAAAGCTATAACAGATTTCGGTGTCTTCGTGGATCTTGGCGGTGTTGATGGTTTAATTCATATAACAGATCTTAGCTGGGGAAGAATTAATCACCCAAGTGAAGTTGTTAAGCTGGATGAAACTTTGAAAATTGTTGTTACCGATTATGACGAAGCTAAGAAAAGAATTTCACTCAGCCTTAAAAAACTTCTTCCTCATCCCTGGGAAAATATTGATGAAAAATATAATATTGGTGATAAAGTTTCCGGAAGAGTTGTTTCACTTACAGATTACGGTGCATTCATTGAAATTGAAAAAGGCATTGAAGGTTTAATACATAATTCAGAAATGAGCTGGACACAGCATATAAAACATCCTTCACAGGTTGTTGCTATGGGACAGGTTATAGAAGCTATAATTCTCAGCCTTGATAAAGATGATAAAAAAATCTCACTTGGTATCAAGCAACTTGAACCCGATCCATGGCAGACATTGATGATCAAATATCCAGTTGGATCCAGACACTCAGGTGTCGCAAGAAATCTTACCAACTTTGGTGTGTTCGTAGAACTTGAGCCGGGTGTTGACGGATTAGTTCATATTTCTGATCTGTCCTGGACAAAGAAAATCCGACATCCCGGGGAAGTAGTTAAGAAAGGTGAAGCACTTGAAGTGATTGTCCTTGGCGTTGACGTTGACTCAAGAAAAATTTCTCTTGGTCATAAACAGATTATGGATAATCCTTGGGATACATTCGAACAGAGATTCTCTGTCGGAACTATTACTACGGGAAAAGTAGTTAGGATCATTGAGAAAGGTTTAATCGCCGAGTTACCTGAAGGTGTTGATGGATTTGTTCCTGCAAATCAGTTATCAACTTCAAAATTGAAAAATCTGGCGATGCACTTCCCTGTCGATGATGTTATTCCAATAAAGGTTATCGAATTCGATAAGAGCAACAAGAAAATTGTGCTCAGCACTATCGCTGCTTTGAAGGATAAGCCGGATAGTGAAATCGAAGATTACCTTAACAAGCATAAGCTCGATAAAGTATCATTGGACAGCATAAAAAATGCTGATACAGGAGCAATTGATTCTTCTGAGTTTCCAATTTTTGAGATTCACGAAAGTCCTGAAGTTAAGAAGACAGAAAATCCACAATAAGAGAATCATAATTAAATTGAAAAGCGGGAGAAAAGCCCGCTTTTCTTTTAAATACTCACAATGCAAAAAAAAGTCGCACTACATACTCTCGGCTGCAAGCTGAATTATTCAGAGACTTCTTCTATCGGGATGCAGTTTCTTGACAGAGATTTTGAAGTTGTTGATCTTCAGGAAGAGGCAGATGTATATGTAATTAACACATGCTCAGTAACAGAATCTGCTGAAAGAGAATGCCGTCAAATAATAAGAAGAGCTCTGCGGCAAAATCCTGAGGCGTTTATAATCGTTACGGGATGTTATGCACAGCTTCGTCCGGAAGAAATAGCACGAATAGACGGAGTTGACGCAGTATTAGGTAGTAATGAAAAATTTAAGTTATTCTCGCTGCTCGAAAATTTTAATAAAAGAGAGCTTACTTGCATTTCTGTTACTCCAACTGAAAATCTTACTGAGTTTGGCGTTGCTCATTCAACAGATGCAGATAACAGAACGCGTGCGTTTCTAAAAATTCAAGATGGATGTGATTATACCTGCTCATTTTGTACCATTCCTCTGGCTCGTGGTGCAAGCAGAAGTCTGGCTGTAAATAATGTAATTGATGAGTTTAAAAAATTACTTTATGCTGGCTATAAAGAAATTGTATTGACGGGAGTGAATGTTGGTGATTATGGAAAGAATATAGATACAAATCTTTTTAATCTTCTCTCTGAATTGATTAAAGTAGAAGGTGAATTCAGAATTCGTATCAGTTCAATTGAACCAAATCTTTTAACTGATGAAATAATTAATCTCACAGCAGAATCTGAGAAGCTTTGCAATCATTTTCACATCCCGCTGCAGAGCGGCAGTCCTCGAATTCTAAAAGCAATGCAGAGACGATACACAATTGACGATTATCAAAATCTCATCTATAAAATCAGGAATGTTCTGCCTGATTCAGGAATTGGCGTTGATATTATTGTAGGATTTCCGGGAGAAACTGAAGAAGATTTTATTCATACTCACAACTTCCTTAGAGACCTCCCTGTTTCTTACCTGCATGTGTTCACTTATTCTGAAAGACCTGACACAAAGGCTATTTCTATTCCCGGGACAGTTGATGTTCAGGAGAGAAAAAGAAGAAACAATATTCTCAGGATTTTAAGTGAAAAGAAAAGAGCAAAATTTTATTCTGAAATGATCGGAACAAAACAGGATGTTATGTTCGAAAATGTGAATAAAAATGGCTTAATGCATGGCTTTAGTTCGAATTATGTTAAAGTTCAAACCGATTTTATTGAGTCTCTTACCGGTCAGATTTGCCCCATAATGTTAACTGAGGCGGATACTGAGATCTGCAGCGGAACGATAATATCCACAAAAAAATCAATTGATTTAGTCATCACATAAGACTAAAATTAAAATAAAAAAATATGAAATTATTTCCCCTTATACTCCTGCTTTCATCAGCCATACTATTTTCACAAACGGATGATTATAAATCAATTCAGGAACTTAAAAGCACATTAAAAAACTCGGATAAAAATATTCAGACTGCAAGTATAAATTTAAGTCCCAATCTCAGTAATGAAAAGAAGAGTGTCGGATTGGGAATAGTTTATTCATTACTTCTTCCCGGAATGGGAGAACTTTATGCTGATTCTTATGGATCAGGAAAATATTTTACAATTGCTGATGGAGTTTTATGGGGCACTTTAATTGGAATGAGCGCTTACTCGAACTGGCAGGAAGATAATTATAAAACTTATGCAGCATCAACTGGCGGTGTAATTAATGATTCAAATAAGGATGAGGATTTTTACGCCAACATCGGAGATTACACAAGCGTTTACTCATACAATGATCAAAAAGCATTGGAAAGAAATTTTGATGAGATGTACGATGAAGAAACGAATTTCTGGAAGTGGAATTCTACTGATGAGCGAAGAACATACAGGGATATGTGGAATTCAAGTGAAACGGCGAACAATAATATCAGGTTTGTTGTTGGAGGTTTGATTTTGAACAGAATTGTGAGTGCAATAAATGCTGCAAGATTAGTTTCATC
>DATIJX010000161.1:0-22120 GCA_035478175.1 Ignavibacteriaceae bacterium | reverse complement strand
AAACATTAATACTCATCTTCTGATAATATGCGTACAAAACATCTGCTCTATCTTTTCTTATTTGTATGGATAAACCTGCCGGCACAGACTGTTTATGAACCGATCAACTCAGATATTTATGAATTCCTTGAAAGATTATTTATAAAAGGTGCAATCGAATATCATTCAGAAATTAAGCCGATCCCAAGAAAAGAAATAGCAGGCTACTTGCTTGAGGCATTATCGAATAAATCAAAGCTCACTCCGCTTGATTTAAAAGAGATTGAGTTTCATTCAAAGGAGTTTGCTGATGAAATTTCATTCGTGAGCAATATTTATCAACATAATCTTCCGCGCACTGAATTCTTCAGCTTCGGTGAAAATGACAGGTTCAGATTATTCAATTACAGGGATTCATCATTCAGCTTTAATCTTGATCCGATACTTGGACTTGAAATCGGAAACAGATCGAATGCGTTTTACTCACGAAGGTGGAATGGACTGGAATTATTCGGTTATGTTTCAGATAACTGGGGTTACTCTCTTGACTTCAGAGATAATCTTGAGACAGGCAGCAATATTGATGAAGTAAAGCAGAATACTCCTGAGACAGGAATTAATCTTTCAAAAGAAGCTGAGGAAAGTTTTCAGTACAGCAGTGTAAATGCACAAATTAATTTTAGCTGGAACACAGGAAATTTATCATTCGGTAAATATGCTGTGAATATTGGAAATGGAAGAGCCGGGCAGTTAATCAACTCATCCAAAGCTCCAACTTATCCTTTGATAAGATTGGATTTTCGACCGGTCCATTGGTTGAACTTTATTTACTTCCATGGATTTCTGAAATCAGACATACCCGATTCTTCAACCTATCGTTCTACTTCTGTCGAAGGCAGAGAAAGTATCTCAGATATTCCAAAATTTATTGCATCGCACACGCTCTCATTTTATATAGCTGATGACCTGACTCTTTCGATTGGTGAATCAATTATTTACAGTGGAAGTGTCGAACCAATCTATCTTATCCCTGTGATGTTTTTCCGTCTCGCTGATCATTACTTATCCAGCGAGGGCTCAAACAGCGGCGACAATGCTCAGTTGTTTGCCGATGCTTCTTACAGAATCTCACCAATTAAAAGTAAAGTATACGGATCTGTTTTTATAGATGAACTCTCAATTGAAAAAGTTGCTGAAGGAGAGAACTTATCTTCAATTGGTTACACGGCAGGTACTGAATTTTCAGATTTAATAATTCCCAACTCCGCTTTTGTCATTGAATACACAAGGATACAGCCGTTTGTTTACACTAACTCAAATGATGCACAAACTTATAAAAGCCACAATTATCAATTGGGACATTGGATTGGCAGTAATTCAGATATCATTTATTTATCGTACAGACAAAATATTCTAAGAGGATTAAGTGTAAAGTTATCGGGCTGGTATTTCAGGAAGGGTCAAACTGAGTTACCGGAACAACAATATCAGCTTCCCTATCCTTCAACTCTGTATGGAGCGAGGAGGACAGATAAGAGAATTAGCTTTGAGGTAAACTGGCAGCCGGTGCATAATCTTTTTGTTAGAGGATACTACTGTTATTCGGATATAACAGATGAAGAAGTTGGACGAACGCAGGAGTTTATGCTTGGTACTTTTAATAATTTTGGTTTATCTCTTTTCTATGGAATGTAGCGATGACTTTCCGGGAGAATAATTAAAAAGTTACTACATTAGATTGCTTTTAAACTATATTTGATAGGGTAAAATCAGTGTGGTTGTTAAATTCTACTTATCTGCAAACATTTTACGGGGTGCACAATGAAGCTGAGAAATATATTCTCGCAATGCATTTTCTTCGTTTTAATTTTCACAGTATCTATTCAGGCACAAACTTCCGGCATTAAAAAGTATCATCCGCTTTCCGGTCGTTTCGGTCTTTCACTTGAAGCCGGACCTACTTTGGCTCTTTCCGATTTCAGCAACTCAGACGTAAACTTTTACGGTAGATTTACCGGTGAATATTTGTTTCCGAGTACACAAATTGGTGTATGGGGGTTAAAAGGTCATGCCGCTTTCGGCTATCTTGAAGGATCCGGGGGAGCTACTGTTACAAGACCTGATGTTGAAGCCTTCAGAACTACATGGTTTTCACTTGGCGGCGGCGCAGAATATATAATTAATATTTCTGATGTTGTGATGCCCTATGTTTACGCCGGTGCTGCATATCTTTATTTTGATCCAAATAACCCGGGCGGTGAGCCTCTTCTGAGAAACAGCCAGAAAAAATATTCAAAGCATGAGTGGTCATTAATTGGTGAAGGCGGATTCAAATTTATTGTAGCCGATAATGTTTCCCTGAATATTGGTTTTAATATGAACTATGTTAATATGGATAACCTTGATGATGTTGTAATTGGATCGGATAATGATATTTTCTTCACTGCTTTTGGTGGACTTACAGTTTACCTCTTCGGAGTAAAAGATTCTGATGGTGATGGTGTTGCTGATGACGATGACCTTTGTCCGGATACTCCTCAAATGGTAATTGTAGATCAATTTGGATGTCCGGTTGATATTGATAATGATGGTGTACCTGATTACCTCGATAAGTGCCCTAATACACCTGCCAATATTCCTGTAGATATTGATGGTTGTCCTGTAGATTCTGACGGCGACGGTGTACCTGATTACCTGGATTTATGCAAGGATACTCCGGAAGGAGTAAATGTAGATAAAAGAGGTTGTCCAATGGACACTGATGGAGATGGTGTACCCGATTACCGTGATAATTGTCCCGATACACCGATAGGTATTGAAGTGAATCGTTTTGGCTGCCCACTTGAATCAATGGAAACTACAGTTCCGGAAATTACTTCAATGGTTCTAAGTTCAGGAGTAAACTTTGAAGTTGGTAAATCAACATTATTATCGGGTGCACAATCAGAGCTTAACGAAATGCTTGAAGTAATGTTAAAGTATCCGGACTCAAATTGGAGAATAAGCGGTTATACTGATAACACCGGATCGTACTCATTAAATATGAAATTGTCTTATGACCGTGCACAGGCAGTAGCAGATTATCTGATTCAAAATGGAATTAAAAGATCACGTTTAATAGTTAGCGGCAATGGACCGAATTATCCTGTAGCAGATAATGCTGCTGAATCCGGCAGATCGCTCAACAGGAGAGTTGAAATTAATTTAATAGAGGATGGTACAGAAACTATTGATATTCCGAGAACTAACAGCGAATATAATTTTACCGTCGAAAGAAATACAGGTAACATGATCTTTACCGATGGAAATTTATATTGTATTCAGGTTTCGTCATTCCGTTACAGGAGCGAGGCTGAAAACCATGCTCAGCGATTAAGAAATTTGGGTGAGAATGCATTCGTTGTTGAAGCTAACCTGCCGGAACTTGATGGAATCTGGTATCGAGTAAGGGTTGGATACTTTAATTCTTTAAGTGAAGCGAAGGATATTAGAGAAAAGGTAATTAAATAATACCGGGAATATATTCACGGGCTAATATGAGGCTATATCAAAAGTTGTAATGACTCGGTAGCCGCAACTTTTTATTTGCGTATTTTTTAATTTTCGCAGGCTGCCCATCTCGCCTTCGGCTTGCCGAGGCGGAAAGCTTGCGGCTACCACAAGAATTTGAGTTATGAGACAACCTCAATGTAAACTTTGTTTTAAATAATATTCACTCTCCTGCTCCCGGTTTCATTATAATAAATAAGTGACGGTTAATATATTTTTCTGAATAACCTAAATTATTTTGCTGTAGTTTCTGATAGTTTAAATGGTAATTGTTTCAACCGGTGAGATTGAGAATTGCTGGTGAAGAAATCGGAAGTCAGAAACTAATATTTAACTTATTAAATCATATAAGTGATTGAAGGTAACTTATAAAATACAATAAGTTAGCCTGATATATCTCAGAATTACCATCCTCCCCCACCGCCTCCGCCGCCACCGCCACCGGAAGAGCCTCCACCACCACCACCTGACGAAGAACCAGGTGCAGTTGATGATGATGAAATAGTACTGCTGAAACTACTTGATAATGAGGAAGCAAATCCTGCTGCACCTAACGTGCTCCAGGCTGCACCTGTGTACCAGCCCGGATTATATGATGTAGATTCTTTACCTACGCTGGAAAGAATATCAGAAAATCTCTCAGCCCATTGGTTTTCAACATTCAACGCAAGAGCATATGGCAAAAATGATTCAAATAGTTCAGGAGTTCTGTCAGGTTCTTTTACCGAATAAAGTCTGTCTTTCTCAGCTACTCCAAGATACATCTTAAATCCATCTATTTTGTCCATTATCTTTCTTCCAAGAAGAGTTGGCGCTTTAAGCAGATTGTAAAAAACGATGTTCACAAGAGCTATAATTGCAATAACAAAAATCATAAGCGGCGAACTGACTTCTGCAAGGAAATAAAACCCTACTATTTCACCAATAACAAATGGGATCGAAAAAAGTGTTATAAATATTGCGCCACCTAATGCTGTTACTTTTCCCCTTCCCTTGCTGAGAGCACCTTTCCAGGCATTAAATACTGCAAACATGAGTGCTGCTACTCCCATACTCCAAAATGAGATCCAGATTAGAATAAAAACTTGTTCACCAGATCCGCCGACAATTGATACTAACAGAATCAGAATGGATATTGCGAGTCCAATGAAGAAATATTTCTTGTTGGTAAGAAAGTAGTTACTCTCATAGCTGTTCTTCAGTGAACTTTTTAATGCTTTTATAGCGCCTCGCAGGATGGAATGGTTTTTCTGTTCGAGTTCAAGAACCTGTCTGCCCCCGTCGTTCTTAAAACCTAATTTATAAAATACGGTTTGTTCATCATTGGATAAAGATTTTTTACTACCTATAACTTTAATCAAACGATATTCACTTCCCTCCTCTTCAATTTTCAAGTATCCTTTTACAGCAAGGGACACTATAGTGCTGGTGAATATCTTATTGTCATATCCCATTTCAGACACGAATCTTACAGACGCAGGAGACATATTATTGGGAGGTTCATAAAGTGGAATGATAAGCCCTTTTGCCGGATCTTTACCAACACGCCACCAAATAATCAAGTAATAAAATATCAATGCAACAATTCCAATCAGGCCAAATACTATCTGAATATTATCTTGAATAAAGTAACCAACTCTTTCAGTTTGAGTTGGCTCGTAAACCAATCCTTTTGGCCATTGTATTGAAATTGTTAAGCCTTCATTTGGATTGAGCATATTTGTTGAAGCGAATACGACTCTATCGGAGCTAATGACTTCATAATTGTAATCGCTTCCCTTAAAACCGCTGTAACCTGTGTAAGCATATAACTTCAAATCATCGCCTGAAACTGGAGCCGGCAGATTTACTGTTGCTGCAACCTTTTCGATAAGAAAATCCCAACCATTGCCGGTTACATTCCAATAGAGTTCATCAAATTTTTCAAAGTAGCCAATCTGACGATAAGTTTTGTATTTAATTGAATAAGTGTATTCACCAACCGGAAGAAAGTAATCACTCCTTCCAAAATAAACTCTTATACCATTGGAAAGGTTTTCAGTATGATATTCCTCTGAATTCCCATCTCTTGAAACTTCCAATATATCAAATTGAATGATTACATGGTTTCCATAATCATCTTTGTATTCGGTTGGAAAATCTCTGTAAATACCTCTTTGTATTTTTTGCCCTGCAGCATAAACTTTAATCTGCTCACTCACTATCATAGAGGCATCTTCACTAATAGTTATTTCACTGTCGAAGGAAATTATTCTCTCAATATGTTCGTATTGAGCTAATGAAAAATTACCCCAAAAGATGAGGATGAAGAGAAAGAATAAGTAAAACGTTTTAATCATAATTTTATTTCGGGAGTTGTTTTTTCAGTTGCCAGAGTTATCTCAAAGAAATTATCCTGTTTAAAATTGAAAATCCCCGCTAAAATATTTGATGGAAATGACTCAACTCTGATATTATAATTTCTTACTGCACCATTGTAATATCTCCGGGCGTATTGTAACTGATCTTCGATTTCAACCAGTTGATTCTGTAAACTGAGGAAGTTTTCGCTTGCCTTTAAGTCCGGATAATTCTCAACAACTGCAAAAAGATTTTTCAACATCCCTGAAAGATCTGACTCAGCAGGTGCTTTATCTTTAATGCTTTCGAACTTAACTGCTTCACTTCTTTTTTGTGTGATATCTTCAAGTAGACTTTTTTCGTGCTGGCTGTATCCCTTAACTGAAGAAACGAGATTTGGAATTAAGTTATGTCTTCGCTTAAGCTGAACATCAATTCCGCTCCATGCTTCTTTGATTAAATTCCTATCGCGAATAAAAAGATTGTAAATGAAAATCATCCAGATAACTATTGCGGCAGCAGCTATGAACAATATTATGGTCAAATATTGGCTTCCTTAAGTATGTTTCTTAGTTCATTGAAATCCTTGGCTACAGGTATTCCAAGCTTCAATAATCGTTCCTCATCCTGATGACCATGAGAAAGAAGAATGCAGTCAGAATTTATTTCTTTAGCAACCTCGAAGTCATGAATTGTATCCCCGATAAGCAAAATATTACCTGCAGTTCCGTTAGCACGAATTTTCATTGCCAGATCTATTGCAAGGTGTGATTTACCGCTTGCATAAATATTATCCAAACCGACTATATTCTGGAAGTAGCCTGTGATGGTAAAATATTTCAAGATAGTACTAAGACTATTCTGTTCATATGCCGATAGGAGATGCTGTTTTATATTTCTTGATTGCAGTTCGGATAATAGTTCTTTTACTCCGGGAAACAGTCCGCAATTATTTTTTCGTATTTCATACTCAACCATAAATTGTTTTCCAAGAACCTCGAACGATTTTCGTTCGAATGTATGACCGGCAATTTTGTAGTATTCAACTACAGGGAAAGTAAATATTTGTTTATACTTTTGAATTGAAATATTTGGTAGTGATTCCTGAGTAAGAAGTAAGTTCATTACATTAGCGCATAGCTCAACATCATTAAAGAGTGTGCCGTTCCAGTCCCAGATAATATGATTATAGTTTTTAGAAGATTTGTTCATTTAGAAGAGTTGATCATTCTGCATAATTCAAAAACTATTTCCGCGGTTATCCCCCAGATAACTTCTTCAGTTGAGTTGTAAACAAAAACCCTGTGGAAGCCATTCTTCCATGGTTTGGAATATCTTGCAGGTAATCCCAATTTATGAACTGGTAAAAGTTCAACCATCTTTCCATCTTCATCTTTGTATGATGGATGCACTTCCAGTTTAACTGTGTATTCTTCCGGTTTTTGCTTAAGGAAATGATCGACGGGAACAAGAAATACTTTTTCAACTTCGTTCTTATCAATAGTGAGTTCATCCAGACTTTTAATTGAAATCAAACCAACGAAAGCATCGACAGTCACACCCATTGGGGCAACCAGTGTTCCTACTTTACCTATAATTTTTATTTTATCTGATGGTAAACCAAGTTCTTCGGTTGTTTCTCTTATTGCGGTATGACGCAGCCCCTGATCCTTTTTTGATTCGAACTCACCCCCGGGAAAACTTACTTCGCCCCCCTGTCGTATTTGGTCGGCTCTCTTCTCAAAAAGAAAATGGAACTTATTGTCAATCTCTACTAATGGAACAAGCACCGCAGAATTGAAATACTTATCCTTACCAAGAATCTCAGGTGAGTTGGTGAGAGCTAAGGTTATATTTTCTAGTGTTAGACTATTCACAGATAAACAAAGAGTAAAAACTTATTTTACAATTGCAATCTAAATCTATCTCTTTAAATACTGAAATAAAATAATTGATGGGAGACTTGATCTTTACTTCGAGAGAAAAGATGACTTGCCAACAAAAATGGAGTTTGTAAGTGATGAACCATCAAACCAAGCTTCAGGATTTTGTGAAGAGTGAATCAGAAACGAAGTTGAGTCCTGATATCCTTTAATCTCAATAAACTTTAAATCAGTTGTTGTAATGTTTATTGAAAATGTTGGAGTTGAAGCAGGATCAAATTTTATATCATCAACAAAACTATTGTTGGAAAGATTTGCAAGTCTATTCAGATAATTCGCAGTTTTTAGTGAGTCTGTTAATTTGCCATTCAATAACCAATTATTTCCACTTTTAACCAACTGAAAGGAACTATCAGCGGGATATAAAAACTGTATCTGCTGCCAATTGTTATGATCTGATTTGATAACTGTTCCATCACGGAAAATATTTGCACCCTGGTTAAAAGTCATATCAAGAAAACCATCTACTTCATAAACGTCTTTATCGTTGTATAATCTAACAAAAGTATTCATCGTACGAGGCTGCTGAAAAGAGAACCTTCCAATTACTAAATCCAAGGTTAATTTTGAATTTTCAAAAACTTTTACTCTCGAACCTGTACTATCAACCTGAAGTTCGTTCCATTTGCTTTCATCCCGGGCAGCAAGTCTTTTCGGTTTGATAGCTTCGAGCTGTGTAAATAAATCGCTGATCCTCTGATTGGCTACTTTAGCATTTCCGCCAGAAGGAAGAGTAACTCGCCATTCAGCTTTATCCTTATATAGTTTAACTTCCTTATGGTTCTGTGATTTAGGATAAATAAGTATCTCTGTTACTGCTGAAGTATCAATATTTACCAGCACATCCCTGAACGTTCTTTCACTTTTTCCTCCGTCAAAAAGAAAAAGAAATATCCCCGCAAGAAGCAGTAATCCGAAAATAATTCCCAGTATTTTATTATTTACCGTCTGAAACATAATCAGTAGCCATTAACTCATTTCGTTTTTTTCTTTTTAACTGGAACCGAAACACTCCATAAACAATCATTAAGATTAAAGGAAGTAGAAAGTTCAGATATTTTAAAAGTGTTTTAGTGCCGTCTTCGAGTGAAGCATCGAGAGGACGAGTAGCGACTCCTTTTGTTCTCAGTTCTATTAAACCTGTATCATCTGAGAGCCAGTCAATAGCGTTGGACATTAAGCTTATATTATCTTCGCTTAGCTGCTGTGCATTTTGTCCTTCACCATTAACTGCAAAATCTCCATCACTGAAAACAACCATTTTATATCCCGAGGTTCCCGGAACTTTACTTTCCACAAGCGCTGCAACTGGTAATGAAGATAAAGTGAAATCACTCAATGTCCATTGTTTCATCACATCAAATGCAAGCGGAGGATTTTGTATTCCTGATTTTTCAGATGTAACTGCCAATGGAAACATCACTATTGAAGTATCGGTTGGGGTCAGCCTAATCGGACTCGCAAATATTAATACAACGGATTCAATCCCTTCCGTTATTGGATGCTCAGTAAAATTTGTAATCGCTGGCAGGTAAGGAAATTGGACAGGAGTGTTCATCATAAATTGGCCCTGCTGCTGACGAACCATAATGTTGCTGCAGCTTGCATCAATCACAAAATTTTCTTCTACTTCTATTCCTTTTTGCTTTAACCAGGTTTCAAATCCTGTGAAAATTTTATTCCCCATACCGGTATTAAAATCGCCGGCAACTGTGTTAAGAGCAACAAGTAATCTCCCGCCTCTGTTCAGAAATTCATCGAGATAATTAAAATGATTTTGAGGAACTGTATCCCTGGGTGCAATAACAACTAAAGTTTTATATTGAAAAGGAACTCCTATCGTATCACTGAACTCAAGTGGTTCGATGTTGTACAAAATAGATAATTGATTATTGAGTTGAGGAATAGTTGATAATGCTGCTTCACCGTGTCCCTGCAAGAGAGCTATTGCTGGTTTATCCTTAACGGAAAGTTTTTTTATGTTTGTTGAAAGTGCATACTCCATCGCAGCACCCGGCTGAATAAACGGAATGACTTCCTTCCTGTCGCCCATTTGAACTAAAGCTCCCAGGTAAGCTCTTTGCTGTTTCATCTGGTCTCTTTCGCGCACGTTAATCATAATCGGTTGAATACCGCTCTGCTGGGCTTTCATTTCACTTTCCTGGTTCTCACTCGGATTAATAAACTCATATACAATCAACCCATCCGAATTGCTTGAATACTCAACAAGCATATCACGAAAATCCTGACGAACTTGCTCTATGTTGGGAGGTAGATCCTCAGAAAAATAGGCACTTATTGTAACTGGTTCATTAAGCTGATTCAAAATATCTTTTGTTGCATTGCTTAATGTATATCGTTGATCCGCAGTATAATCAAGCCGGAAGAAAAATCTTGATGCAATAAGGTTGATAAGAAGTATAATTCCTAAAACTAAAAGTATTGACGTCTGAACTTTTTTTCTTGTAAGCATATTACCGTCTCACTCCACAATATTTCTTTTTGATAATGAGATCTCTGCCAGCATCAAGCCGAGAAATGTAATTGAAAAGAAGTAAATAAGATCACGTGAATCAATTACTCCTCTAGAGATTGAATCGAAGTGAGTGGACATACTTAAAAAGTTTAATACCTGACCGACTGTTCCTGTAAAACTACTCGCCAAAACATCAAATATTATTAAGAAAAATACTCCGATAAACAGAGCAAGTAAGAATGATACGATCTGATTATTTGTAATGCTGCTTGCGAAAAGACCGATCGCAATGTAAGCCATGCTCATCAATATCATTCCAAAGTAACCGCACCATACAGCACCGTGATCGATAGGCCCTAAAGCCCATACTGTGATGTAGTAAGGTAATGTTAAAGCAAGAGCAACTGATATAAGAATGAGGCAAGCGAAAAATTTTCCAAGAATTACCTGCCAGTCTGAAACTGCTTTTGTTAAGAGAAGTTCGATTGTACCGATTCTTTTTTCTTCTGCCAGCATTCTCATAGTCAAAGCAGGAATGAAGAAGAATAAAGTAAAATAAGCTATCGAGAAGAATGGCTGCAGTGTTGCCTGTCCAATCAGAAAAATATCCGAGCCAAACAGCCAGGTGAAAAATCCCCCGATACCAAGGAATACCACAATGAAAATGTAAGATACCAGTGAATCAAAAAATGAATTGAGCTCTCTTTTTGATATTACCCAGATTGCGTGCATAATTAGTTTGTTGTTAATTCTCTGAAAATGTCTTCTAATTTTGTTTCGATTGGTGTCATCTCAGTTAACACCCAGTTCTTTTGAACACAAAGCTTAAAAATATCTTTACGCGAATTCTTATTTTCTTTGCTTGTAACTAAAAATGAATCAGGAGATTCTTTAACGAAATCAACAATTGCAACTGACTCCAATCCCTTCAAAGCATTAACAACTACATCTCTATTCTCAAAATCTTTTATTTGCACCTGAACCATCTCTTCTCCCCTTGCCCTTTTACGAAGCATTTCAGAAGTGCCATCAGCAACTATCTTACCTTTGTTGATGATCAGTATTCTGTCGCAGGTAGCTTCAACTTCAGGAAGTATGTGAGTGCTGAGTATAACTGTTTTTTGCTTGCCTATCTCTCTAATTAACTTTCTTATTTCGACAATCTGATTTGGATCGAGACCTGTTGTCGGTTCATCCAGGATTAATATTTCGGGATCGTGTATCATCGCCTGAGCTAATCCAACCCTCTGTCTGAATCCTTTGGATAGCTCACCAATTTTTTTATGTTTCTCGACATTCAATCCGCAAACGTGGACCATCTCTGCAATCCTGTCTTGAATTTTAATTTTCGGCACTCCCTGCAAATCTGCCACAAATTTCAGATAATCAAGCACAGGCATATCATGATAAAGAGGATTATTTTCAGGCAGATAACCGATCTTTTTCTTTATTTCATCCTGATGCTCCAGAATTGAAAGATCATTGACTTTAGCATCACCATCTGAGGGAGCCATATAGCAGGTCAGTATTTTCATAGTTGTAGTTTTACCAGCACCGTTGGGACCAAGGAAACCAAGAATCTCTCCTGTTTTTACTTCAAAGGAAATACTATCAACGGCTCGCTGAGATCCGAACTTTTTTACCAAATTATTTACAACTATACTCATATTGCCTTAATTATTTTATGACGGGTGCAAAGTTAAAAACACATCAAAATAAATTCAATACCTTTAGTAAAAAATCTGCGGGTGATTATATTAAAAAATAATTTGAATTGTTGAATTATAAATTTTATCTTTCCGACCAAATAGTGTCATAACACGCTAAAATTATAAATTGACGAATGGAGGCTACGTGAATAAAAACATTTTCTTCTTTTCTTTGATGCTTGCTGCAATCTTTGTCAGCACAGCGTTCTCACTTCCCCGCTTTGCTGTAAGGTTGGGAGATAAGTGTATTGATTGTCATTATAATCCCACCGGAGGTATTATCAGAAATGACGGCGGTTGGAATTTCGGTAAGAATATAATGAGCGCAATTTCTCCACGGGAACAGGATTTTGCTATGACTCCTAAAATAGGAGACAACATCACTTTTGGGCTGGATTACAGAACACAGTTTCTATATTCAGAAGAGAAAAGCAGAACCGATTTCCAGCAGATGACCGGTTCAATTTATACTAATGTCGGACTGGCTAAAAATATTAATCTAATAGGAAGATATGATTTTATTAACGAGATCTGGGAGGCCTACGGTGTTGCTCACATTCTTCCAAACAATGGATATATCAAAGCAGGATCTTTCGTTCCAAATTATGGAATAAGATTAGATGACCACACTGCATATACTAGAGGTGGCGATGCATTCATACTTTCAACTGGCAGCAGCAGTCAGGGCTTAATTTATTCACCCTTTTATACTGAAGCCGGAGTTGAGGCCGGATTGTATATAAGTAACTGGGCACTATTCACCGCAAGTGCTGGTTCCAATCTGCTTTATAATAGAACACTCTCTAAAGATCCGACGTACACAACCAGAATAGAATTTTATCCGAGGATAGGCAAATTAGGTTTACTTTTTGGTGGGTCTTATGCAGCGGCCAAAATTCCCCGGGCTGCTGATTTTTATGGCGGCTTTATTGGTTTTGGTTTGAATCGGTTTTCGCTGCTTGCTGAATTTGATATTGGAAATAATGTTATTTCAAGTGATACTAAATCCAATTTTGCAATGGCTGAAGTGGCATATGTTGTCTTGATGGGATTGGAAGCGGTAGTTCGTTATGATAGATTAGATCCTGATACCTCAGTTGAGAAAGATGAATTGCAGCATATAATTGTTGGCTTTGAATGGTTCCCGTACAGCTTTATAGAAATTAGACCGCAGTACAGATTTATAATTGAAGATCCCAGCCAAAAAAATAATTCGGCAGTTCTTCAGTTCCATTTCTGGTATTAATTGTTTAAGTCACGTTACACCAAGAGGTAATTTATTTAGAGATGACATCTTTTTTATTACATTGAACTCAGATAGAGATTATGTTCTCAAAGCAAAAAATAATTTATTGTTTTGATTAACAAAGATGTCATCTCTTGTATTGGGTAAGAAGTCTTATCTAACTAAAAAAATAAATCAGACAGAAGAATATTTAAGAGGATTGAATTCACTTCGCCAGATTTCAAAATAGTTCTGCATCCGACCAACAAAGAACTTAGGATCTTCCGAGTAAACTTTTCTTCCTATCGATCTCGCGTCTCGCAACAAATCAATTATTCTCCTGTCAATAAAGTTAATCAGTTCTCTTGTGTGCTGATCGTCTTTAAATTTGCTTTGATTGGAAATAATTCTTTCCTTAAGTAAAAATAAATCGTTCGCATCACCGAGCGCATCCGATAATTTTCCAAGAAGAGTAACCAGAGGGCTCATTATTTCCGGCCAAAGATTACTCAAAATCCGCATTGAATACCATAAATCCTTTACACGTTTTCTCCATTCGTGAACATTCTCTTTAACGGCTTCACTAAATACAGCATACATATATTTTTGTCCTTGTTCATATATAAGCTGAAGATTCTTTTTTATAAGCTTAAAATTATCACCCGAGAGAGGCCAGTCAAATACCCGGCTGCGAGCAAGTAAAAGATCTGTAGATAGAGAATTGATTACCGCACTTTTTTTGCTTTTGGCAATTCTAATAGTTTTATGTTTTTCAATAAGGAAATTTTTGAAAACTGAGAAATCAAAATTCGACATTTCAAGCTCTGAATTTTTCAGCAGCTTATCGAAAGTCAGGATCAACACAGTACTATCCCTTAAATCAGATAATGTTCTTCCGGCATCACGGTAAAATGAATTTTCCATCTGATAACTTTCTTCACCAATATCGGATCTTATTAACCTTTGAACAGTCCGAACTTTTTTAAAGTTCTTCCTCGTATCATGGACGTCCTCGTTAAAGGAACCATTACTTTTAGCAAGGTTAAACACTGATTTATCAATCAGTTCGAGAACAATTCGCTTTAAGCCAAAGCTCAATGTTTCATTATTTTCTAAACGATAGCTCATAATACATATTTAATATAATGGAAATGAAGTGTCCCTTAATTTAAATAAAATAACAATGAGAAATTGTTAACGAAACGAAGCAAGTACATTAAGAGACCGTTTTTCAGCTAATTTAAGTTTGGGAGATGAATTAATAATAGCTTGAATACAATAAATTCAAGCCTTAATTGTACAATTTAATGTGAATTTTCTGAAAACAACTTCAATTAGTGTTTATGTAGATTATGCCATTTTGGTTGGTCTTCACCCAGTATCCTTTACCGGGTTTTAGAGTATCAACAGGATTATACCCTTCCTCATAACCAAAAAAAGTTGACGTAATAATATTTGCAGGCAGGGTTGTTATATTACTCACGGAAACATCAAAAGCAAAAGGTCCGATTAGATTCCAGCCCTGGTTAATCTGGATTTCATTGCTTTCCACATTTGTTCCAATGATTGTATTGTTTTGATTACCTTCAAATTTAACCCAATATCCATTACCACTTTCGAGCACATTTACCTGATTATAAATATTGTTGAATGAATAAAATGGCGAAATAGCTGTAGGGAATAAATTTACACCAGTCATATCTGCGGCTAAAACCGGTACCGACAATATGTTCCAACCATCAATAAGATTAACAGTAATTTGAAGAATATTATTCTGCTCAAATTTTATAGTTGCTATTATAGGAATATGATCGCTGCTATTATGCAAAGCGTCTGCAACCTGTTGGCTAACGACAGTATTAGGTGGCTTGTTGATTGAGTCGTTATAGTGATTCCCGTCGTTTCCATAACTAATAAATGAGCCCGGCACAAAAAATATTTTTCCTGGATCAATCACTTCTTGTGAAAAAAGTATCATATCAAATCTGTCATCCATTCCTCCTGTTGCACCTCCATTGAACTGCCGTGTTCTTGGCGATTGTGTGTGGTAAAAAGCATACGATTCATTATTCCATACTCCAGTTAAGTTAAAAATGTCTACCAGAAAGCCCTGAGTTGATTGGTCTTTTAATTTCTGATAAGCGGCTTCATTTGAATTATAAATATTGAAATCACCACAAACTATGAAATTAGAATTGGGTGATAAATTATCAGTAACATTTCTTAAAGTTGTAACTTCTGCCAACCTTTGTTGCTGATCCGATGATGCTGTGCCAGCCTTAAGATGAAGTGAATAAATTCTTATAGTGTCGCCTGTAATATTTTCGGACAGAATAAACTCATTTATATTTCTCAGGCTGGTTGTGATAACATTGTTAGCTAAAAAAGTAAATGATACGGATTTATAAAATATTGCATTGTCTGTATCTGGTCCATTTATAAATGTTCCTGCAGCATATCCACTTGAGGCAATATTTAAAACATTATTCAAAAATCCATTTACACCCGTCTGAGATAAAATCTCCTGAACAACCAATATATCGGGTTCTGTATTCGCAATTACTGTTCTAAAATATGGATTTCTGATAGCAGAATCACTTCCCGGATAGTTTAATAAGTTGTAGGACATTACTGTGTATTGATTCTGAGCATAACCGCAGGTTAAACTCAGAATAAAAAGAAATATTATTTTTAGATGAATGTTTATTATCAATTTACTGGGTGGAATTTCTTTAGTATACAAAAATAACTATTCTTTGAAACAATAATTAGAAATGTTAAATGATTATTTCGAAGGAATTGAAAATAGACAGCTAACATTATTACATCTTTTAACTATGAAAATTCGTTTTCTATGACTGGATGAGTTCATTAGGATAGCATAGTAAGAATAAGAGTACTGCTGCTTGATTCGATTAACGATCGATATTTAACAAATAAAACTTCTACAGACACATTTTGACAAGGATTTAATTATAAATAAAATTTTTATCAATTCAGAAAAAGTGATTTTTTGAATTCTTCTAAAACCTTAATCAGAATAACATGACTATGATATATTTATGGACAAAAACCTTTTTCTTTAGCAATGTAATAATTATAGCATTCACCTAACTCACAAGCCCTTTGCCAGTCGGCACATCCTTTTTCATTGTCCTTCAATACTACAATATATAATAATCCCCGATTGTGATAGGCTTTGGCATACAATGCATTTAGTTCAATGGCCATGCTGTAATCACTGATGGCAAGATTATTTTGCCCCTGTTCATAATAGACGATCCCCCGATTATTATAAGCATCAGCATATTTGGGATTTAGCCCAATAGCTTTAGTGTAGTCACTAATAGCTCGCTCATATTCACCCTGGTTGTAATAACTCATCCCCCTGTTGTTGTAAGCAACTTCATAGTTTGGGTTCATCTCGATTGCCTTTATATATTCGCTGATTGCCTGCTCAAACTTGCCTTGTTCATCATAATAGACACCTTTGAAAATATGAATACCAGTCTCTTGCATTATTTTCTTCTTAGAGATGTCATTAATTGTTTTCAGGCCAAGTTCTGCTTGACTGTATAACGAGTCAATTTTCAGCACTTTATCGAATTCTTCTTTTGCCTTTACAAATTCTCCTTGAACTGCATACTGAACTCCCTTATTATAAAACTCCACGGCAGCAGACTGAGAGAAAATATCGGAATCTATCAATAATACAATTGATAAGATTAAAAATATCTTGATTTCAATTTTCATTTCATCCTTCGAAATTATTTATTGGTGACGATCATTACCTAAATATTTGAGTAATCCAGAAAACATTCGATCCGAAAGAAGTAATTAGTTTTTCTTTTAATAAATACCGCTTATCGAATAGTCTGTGGTGTATTAAATTTTATTGAAAAGAATATGACTGCAAATCTATTATGTTGTAATCATAGATTAAATGATTTTCTACTTTTACTATTCCAACACTTCTGGCAAACCACATACTATATAATTCATATCTGCCCCAACGGGCTTGTATCTTCAGGCAATTAAATTTGCCAGCGGGAACTGTAATTAAATCGTCTGTAGCTAATGTTTCCAGTGTCACTATTCCTTCAAATCCCCACAAATAAATAGTATCAATCCGTCCGACATACGTATTCGGTGGTATGAGAAGATATTTTCTCAATGAACCTTCCTTATTTTTAAACATGAATAGTGAATCTCCATTTAAACTTAAACCTTCCCCGTTTCCTCTGAGATTAAAGAAACAATCATCATATCCAGAATAAAAATTTGAATTAAAAGAAAAAATCGTGTAACCATCTTTGTTATAGTTACTAACACATTCTAAGGTATCGGTGGGCAATACATTAGGAAACAAGTAACCTTCGTATACCCACTTGTTGCCTGATTTGAGTGGGAAGTATGAACTATCAACATCATTTTTAGGGTTAGTAATGTTGGGATCATTCTCTGAACACCCTGAAATAACCAATGATAAAATAAACAGAGATATTGTAACGATTTTCATTTTACAAATAATATAAAAATAATTATGAATTTCTTTACTTGTTTAGTAACATTTTACCACAGAAAGACATTTATCAGTTTTTCATTCATAGAATTATATTACGATTGTCGTATCTCGTATAAAGTTGAGTTAATGTTGCCAACAATTTCTTATCGGAATTAGTACTGAAGTACATTTAATCGATCTATCAGATTTCAAAATATTTCTTTAATTAATCAAGGTAGACACACCCTTACTTTGTGAGGCAAAGCATTGTGCAAACGTAAGAAACTTATTCTAAAAGTTCAATAGTTCAAATTAAAATTTGTATTCAAGAGGTGATTGATAACAGTTAACTGACAAGAAATCAAAAATTTTTCAAGTATTCGTCCCGACAATTTCATCGTTTTCTTAAAAAGATATTGCATAAGAAAATGAATACTTCATAATTATCAGACATTATGCTTAATTTTTTTATAGCAATTCTTGATTCTGTAATATTATTATATAATTTAGCAATCCTTAAAAGAGCGAATTTTGAATAAATTTAATTCCAGTTTCTGCTGCCACTCTTTTTCGATTAGCTATTTCGCTATTCAAGAAGATAAACAATTTACCAACTTGCATTCATCGCAATCATTCAAGGAAATTTTCATAAACTCTTTACAGGGGAATAAATAGAATGAAAAATATTTTAATAATTCTGGTTTTAATTTTATTTGTTTTAACATCTATACCATCAAATGCACAATTCAAGGATTGGGATACTAAAATTGGTTTACGTGGTAATTTACTTTTTCCAGAAAATGAGTTCGCAAATTTTGGTTTTGGCGGAAACAATAATATGTCGTTTGATTGGTTCAACTTTTCATCTCTTGGAGAAGCATTCCTAGGTATCAGAGCCACCAAAGTTCTGGAGTTACAATTGAATATTGGATATGGGATTTACGCAGGTAAAGCTTACTTTAATGATCCTAACATTTCCTATGGAGAATATAAAACAACTATAATTCCTGTAAATCTTAGATTCAGACTAAACCCCTGGGATAATGAAAAATGGAATCCTTATTTTTATTTTGGAGGTGGATTAATGAGTTATGATCTGAAGACAAGACCATCGGAAGATCTGAGTGGAGTGCCTACAAATGATGCGGGATGGTTTGGAATAATACCGTTGGGAATCGGTGCTGAATTTACATTATCAGACAATTTATTATTAGATTTTTCTATTGGTGGAGCACTCTCAACCGGATTTGATTTGGAGGGCTACCGAAGCGGAAGTGACCAAATCTGGGATTCTTACTTTAATATAGGAGTCGGATTAACACTGATCAGCGAAAGTTGCAGTTCGGACAGAGATAATGATGGTCTTGGAAAGTGCGATGAAGAAAAATTAGGCACTGATCCCAAAAATCCGGATACAGATGGTGATGGCCTTTCGGATGGTGATGAAGTATTTGATTACAAAACTGATCCGCTAAAAGCTGATACAGATGGTGATGGTCTAAGTGATTACGATGAAATTATGAAATACAATACTGACCCTTTAATTGCAGATTCTGATGGTGATGGTTTATCAGATGGTGATGAAGTTCTTAATCATAAAACTGATCCACTGAAAGCTGATAGTGACGGTGACGACTTATCAGATGGTGACGAAGTTCTTTATTACCAAACTAATCCTCTAAGAGCAGATACTGATGGTGATGGCTTATCAGATGGTGGTGAGGTCATTAATTTTTTAACCAACCCTCTAAAAGCTGATACTGATGGTGACGGCTTATCAGATAGTGATGAAATAATGAAATATGAGACTGATCCCAATAACAGAGACACTGATGCAGGATCTGTAAGTGACTTTATAGAAGTTAGACGTGGAACTGATCCACTTAATTCGGAAGATGATATTGTTAGAACAGGAGTATCAATCGTTCTTGAAGGAATAACATTTGCAACCGGGAAAACTGATATCACTCCCGAATCCGAGATTGTTTTACAAGGAGCACTTGAGACTATGGAAACGAATGGCAACATTGTTGTTGAAATAAGCGGTCACACTGATGATGTCGGAAGTGTCACCACCAACAGAGTGTTGTCTCAAAAGCGAGCTGATTCTGTAAGATTCTGGCTAATCAACAAAGGTATTGCACCCGATAGAATAATATCAAAAGGCTATGGAGAAGATTTTCCAAGAGTTCCAAATGATTCTGAGGAGAACCGGAGAATCAACAGAAGAACTGAGTTTAAGAGAATTAGATAGTGTAAATTTCTTCTGTAGAATGAAAGTATAATTAACTCAGAACGGACCAAAACTTCAAATTCAAAAAAGCCTAAGAATTTGGAAAAAGGTTAAAACATTAAATCACTACTTAACCGGTATACGTTCTCTAAAATCTGTAGCAGTGTTTAACTGAATTATTCCACTCGTATTGGTTTTAATCCAATAACCTGATCCCGGCTCAAGTTCATTAGCGATATAATATCCACTCCCAAATCCATAAAATGGTGAGGCTAGTAAATTAGGAGGTTGAGTAATAATTGAATTAACATCAATAGTATTATCAAACGGTCCAATCATATTCCAACCACTGGAAACATTTATTGTGTTTTCTGTTATAAAATTACCGTGCAAGCTGATGGTTTCATTCGAACTAAACTTGACCCAATAGCCATCTCCATTTAACAAAGTGTCAACGGTATAATATCCATTATTATAAGCATATACTGGTGAAATTGCAGTTGGAAATAGAAATGATTTGCTCATATTATCTGAAAGTATAGGTACAGATACTAAATTCCACCCGGTATATACATTAAATTGGACACGATAAATTGTAAATAAATTATCACTTTCATCAAAATTCAATTCGTTATCCAGACTAACAATCCGAACTCTGCAATTACTTGAAGCAGCATTAGGAACAGCCCAGTTAAATGTACCTGTATTGAGGCAACCATCAGTAATTTGATACCAGGAAACTCCTGAATCAGTACTGTATCCAATCTTAACTGAGTCAGTATTTTCAGCAGTCCAGGTAATTGTAGAATTACTCCCCGCCAATAAGAATTCACCGCCATTAGGAGAAGTAACTGTTATGGAAATTTGAGACAAATTTGTTAAAGAAAATTTTTCTGCCTGTTGTATTTGCGCCGTATAAAACGGTGACTGCACCTTGTAAACTAAAACAACAAGATGACATTTTTCCGCAAGAAAATTTGCCGGAACTGCATATTGAATATTTTTCGAAATAGTTTCACCAATATTCCAATTTGAACCGTTAACCAATATTTCTCCCTCAGCTCCATTAATCATAGACCGCACAACATTGTGATGAATATATTGATTTCCTCCGGGACAGCTGGTATTTCCAGATTGAGGATACACTAAACTATCTTCAAGAATTATTAGATTCATTTTGAATGTCCCTGATAAATTCTGAAGAGCTGTTGAATTAATATTTAAATTCAACAAGCGGTTACCAGGGTTGAAGGTACCAGTTGTAGTAATACTTATTGTTGCAGGGATACTATTTCTATTATTAACAGTATTGAACCAGGAATCACGACCAATCGGAGCACTTGTTCTGTCAACTACACCTGTTGGGTATGCTGAGAAAGTTAACAGATTTATTATTGAATTACCTTGAAAATCATCCCAGGGATCGCTGCTTCCAGCTGGACCATGATAACCGACAAATATAGCATTCGGTATACTGGATTTTATTTGCTCTATAACCATATGCCCGCATGGGCACCATTGGCACCAGGTTCCAGTGCAATATTCAAGCACAGGATTTCTTTGTTGTTGTGAAAATAAGTTTGACTGCATTTGAAAAAAGAGAATTGAAGTAAGTAGTAAAATTTTTTGTAAGTAAAGCATAGTACCTTCCCTGAATTATATCCTGATCAAATGTATTCAAAATAATTACATTGGACAAGGAAAAATTGCTATTCAGCAAAAAAATCCCTATCAATTTTCATTGATAGGGATTCGAGTAATATTCCAAAAGATTACTTCAGTAGTATCATCTTCTTAACCGAAACAAATTTATCGGTTCTCAATTCATAGATATACATTCCTGTTGCAACGTTCTGTGCATTCCATTGATACTGATACTTTCCAGCTACTAATGCTGTGTTGACCAACTCTGCTACCTTCTCACCCAATGCATTGTAGATCGAAAGTTTTACGTTACCTACATTCTCTGGCAATGAGAATTCTATCATTGTGCTTGGGTTGAATGGATTCGGATAGTTCTGCTCCAGTGCATACTTAGCAGGGATTAGTTCTCCTGATACCATCAGCTTCATTACTGTGGCATCACTGATCACTACATCTTCTCCTGCTTTCAGGTTTACATTGACTGTCTTTCCTGTCTCATCCATCAATCTGATATCCAT
>DATIJX010000160.1:0-1530 GCA_035478175.1 Ignavibacteriaceae bacterium | reverse complement strand
TGGGGCGGCGGATTAGCCAGGCTCAATACACTAACTTCAAAGGTTAAGCACTGGCGCAACGAGACGGATAATCCTTTCAGCCTTAGCTATAATGATGTATGGGCAGTATTTGAAGATAGGAAGGGAAGAATCTGGGTTGGAACTAACGGAGGAGGTTTGAATTTACATATTGGAGAAGTTCACAATTATTTTAATAACTGGAGTTCGAACAAAGACGACGAACAACGCCTAAGCAGTAATAGTATATATACCATTTGTGAATCGATTAGTGGAAATAAGTCAGATGAAAAAACTATTTTATGGATTGGGACAGCAAATGGGCTTAACAAGTTTGTTGTGAAAAATGATTTGGATAATAGCAATGGTTCAAAATTAGATGTCGAAATAAATTACTTTACAGTAGAGGATGGATTAGCTGACAATGCAATTGAGAGCATTCTTGAAGATGAAAACGGCAATCTATGGATTGGAACCAGTTCGGGAATTTCTTTTTTTAATATTAAAGATGAGCACTTCACAAACTACACAATTGCAGATGGATTATCAGGCAGTTCTTTTAATTCAAGTGCTGCTTTCAAAACAAGTAATGGGACTATTCTTTTCGGCAGCACCAACGGCCTCAACTATTTTAAACCTGAGCGAATCAAACAGTCAATATATTCTCCGTCGGTAGTCATAACTGATTTAGAAATCCTGAATCAACCTGCAGATATAGAAAATAAATCTTCCAGTAACACAAGCATCTTTAACTCAGTAGAACTGGATCTTGCTCACAATCAAAATGATTTTTCATTTCAATTTGCTTCCCTGGATTTTAATGCTCCGGAAATGAACCAATACGCATATTTTATGGAAGGCTTTGATAGCGATTGGATATACAGCGGGAAGCGCCGATTTGTCACTTATACTAATCTCGATCCCGGTGAATATGTATTCCTTGTAAAAGCAACAAACAGTGATGGGTTGTGGAATGAGCAGCCCGCTAAAATTTATATAGTAATCAATCCTCCATTTTGGAGGACCTGGTGGGCTTATACTATTTATGTAATTGCTTTTATCGGTAGCTTGTATTTAATAAGAGCAACTGAATTAAGGAGGAGGAGGAAAAAAGAAGAAGAAAGATTAAGAAGAGAAAAAGAAGAAGCACGATTGCGTGAAGCAGAATTAAAAGCAGTTAATATTGAACAGGAAAAAGAATTGGAGAAACATAAAATCAGAAATCGTATTGCTCAGGATCTGCACGATGAAATAGGAAGTAATCTCAGCAGTATTTCCCTGATGAGCGAGCTTATTCAGAATGATGATAACATAAATGCCGAAGCTTCTGAAAAAATAAAACGTATCCATAAAGTAGCAAAGGGATCAACACAGGCAATGCGTGATATTGTCTGGCTGACTAATCCTTCATCAGATAGCCTGAAGGATCTTATTGCTAAAATGAAAGAAGTTGCTGAAAATACTCTTGGCAAATTTGCTCTGAGTTTTGATTACCCCAAGGCTCTTGCGGATATAAATCTCCTCCCTGAAACA
>DATIJX010000159.1:0-1530 GCA_035478175.1 Ignavibacteriaceae bacterium | reverse complement strand
TGGGGCGGCGGATTAGCCAGGCTCAATACACTAACTTCAAAGGTTAAGCACTGGCGCAACGAGACGGATAATCCTTTCAGCCTTAGCTATAATGATGTATGGGCAGTATTTGAAGATAGGAAGGGAAGAATCTGGGTTGGATCCAACGGAGGCGGGCTAAACTTATTCAATGAAGAAACCGATAGCAGTTTTTATAGCTGGAATACTAAAGGGAAAAATAGTCAAAGGCTAAGCAGTAATAATATTTATACAATTTATGAATCTGCCAGTAGCAGCAAGCCGGACAATCAAACTATTTTATGGGTTGGAACAGCAAATGGTCTGAATAAAATTATAATTAAAAATGATTCCGGAAGCAGCGATGGTTCAAAATTGGATGTTGAAATAAAATACTTTACAGTTGAAAGCGGCTTACCGGACAATGCAATTGAAAGCATACTGGAAGATGAGAATGGAAATCTCTGGATTGGAACAAGCACGGGAATTTCTTTCTTTAATATTGAAGAAGAACAGTTTACGAATTTTACCGTTGCTGATGGCTTATCGGGAAGTTCTATTAACTCAACCGCCGCATTTAAAACTGCCGAAGGCACAATGCTCTTTGGCTGTACGAACGGACTAAACTATTTTGATCCTGACAAAATAAAACAATCAACATATTCTCCGCCGGTGGTAATAACTGATTTTAAAATATTTAACCAGCCGGCAGGCAGCAAAAACTTGTCTTCTTTGAATTCAGGTATCTTTAATTCAAAAGAAGTTACTCTGTCATACAACCAGCATGATTTTTCATTTGAATTTACTTCGCTTGATTTCAATGCACCCGAAGAAATCGAATATGCTTATTATCTGGAGGGATTTGACGAAGACTGGATTTACAGCGGCAAAAGAAGATTCGTTACTTATACAAATTTAGATCCCGGCGAGTATGTGTTTCAGGTTAAAGCAACAAACAGCGATGGCTTGTGGAATGATGAAGCTGCTAAAATTTTTATAGTGATCAATCCTCCATTCTGGGCAACCTGGTGGGCTTACACTAGTTATTTTATAACATTGATAGGTGTGCTTTATTTCATCAGATATACAGAGTTAAAAAGAAGGAAAAAGAAAGAAGAAGAAAGGTTAAGAAGAGAAAGAGGAGAAGCTCGTTTACGGGAAGCAGAACTAAATGCAAAAAATGCTGAGCAGGAAAAGGAATTGGAGAAACATAAAATCAGAAATCGTATTGCACAGGATCTGCACGATGAAATAGGTAGCAACCTCAGCAGTATTTCCCTGATGAGCGAGCTTATTCAGAATAATGAAAACATAAATGCCGAAGCATCGGAAAAAATAAAACGTATCCATAAAGTAGCAAAGGGATCAACACAGGCAATGCGTGATATTGTATGGCTGACTAATCCTTCATCAGATAGCCTGAAGGATCTTATTGCTAAAATGAAAGAAGTTGCTGAAAATACTCTTGGCAAATTTGCTCTGAGTTTTGATTACCCCAAGGCTCTTGCGGATATAAATCTCCTCCCTGAAACA
>DATIJX010000158.1:0-11976 GCA_035478175.1 Ignavibacteriaceae bacterium | reverse complement strand
GCATTCTTACCCCGGACCTAATCCGGCGTTTGGAAAGACTATCATTTCAATAAGTGATCTGAATGGCGACAATCATCCCGATGCTGTTATTGCTTATAGTAACAATGGAACCACAGATTTAGCTGTAAGAGCAATAAATGGTATTAATGGTCAGACACTTTGGACAAGAGCGATGGTTCAATACGGACCAAAGGAATTACTTGAATTGCCACTTCCCGGTGGGGGTTCTGATGTTATAGCAGCTGAATATTTCAACAGGATTCACAGATTAAATGGAACGAACGGAAACATTGTATGGACTTATCCATTGGGAACTTCTGCCGGAGTTATACAAATTGCTCTAATAAGAGATATTAATAACGACCAGATTCCTGATGTGCTGGTTGCATCTTTTGCTAACAATGGACTGAATTGTTTGAGTGGTGCTGACGGATCTCAATTATGGTCGTGGCAAATGGATTATCAATTTGGTGTTGCAACAATTCCTGATCTAAATAACGATGGCGTGGATGAAGTGCTCGCAGGTGCCCGCTATGGAAACTTTTACTGCATTGGCGGAAGAGGAGACACATTATTATTCATGCATTCTTTCCCGGGTGATTGGATGTACACTGTTAACAGTATGCCTTCAATTGATGGAAATTTCAGTTTTGAAATGCTGGCTGGTACTCGAGATGGTAAAGTAGTTTGTTTCTCGGGAGGTACAGAAGTAATACCGGTTGAACTTAATCTGTTTACAGGCTATTCATCTGATGGTAAGATATACCTCAATTGGTCAACTGTTACCGAGACCAATAATAGAGGATTTGAAATCGAAAGGGCTTCGTCTTCGACTACGCCCGTTCAAGAAGGCTGGGAGAGTATCGGATTTGTTCAGGGTTCAGGAACAACGACAGAATTACGTTATTATTCTTTTACTGATGAAAATGTTTCTGCAGGAACTTATAAATACAGATTAAATCAGATTGATTACAATGGCGCCTTTGAATATTCTGATGTTATTGAAATTGAAGTCGGTATTCCGAGTCAATACTCATTGGAGCAGAATTATCCGAATCCTTTTAATCCAGCTACGACTATCTCATACTCGATTAAAGAAAATGGATTAGTAACACTCAAAGTATTTGATATACTTGGTAAAGAAGTCACAACACTAGTGAATGAAGAGCAGACAGCAGGAACTTATAAAGTTGAGTTTGGCAGTCATTCCGGTTTACCTTCAGGCAACGTCCGGAATCTTGCGAGTGGAATATATTTCTATTCACTGAAGGCAGGAGATTTTGTATCGATTAAGAAAATGATTCTTTTGAAATAGGTTACTGTTTAGAATTAAGAACTTAGAATTGATTTCACATCGTCAAGTTTCCCCTCAGGAATAAGAATTTTTTCTTTTCCTGAAGCGGATTGTTTAGATTTTATTCCCTTCGCATTAAGCATACTGATTGCTTTTGTGGCAATGGTTTCGTTTTCAAATTGAAGTTCTATAAGCGGGATCTTGTTCACAGATAAACTATCCGAAAGACTTACTCCGCAAATCTTGCAAGTTTCGGCATCAAATTGTGGAATAGAATTGAACTCGGATAAATAATCTTCGAACTCTTTCAGATCAGCATCTAGCATAAAAAAATCCTGGTTCGCTATTGAATTCCAAATCTTCCACTGAATTTATATACATGGTGGTTGTTATGATTTGCTACTTTCACGAGGTAATGGTTTGATAGCGTTATATCAAGAGGCACAATCCAATAAAACTGTCCGGTGTTTTCAAGATTTTCAATAATTGTAAATTTATATTCACTCTTTCTATAAAGTTGAATTTCGAGTTTCTTGATAGTAGGTGCAATCCATTTTATACTTATGGTGTCACCAGGATTCCAGATAGTACCATGTGCGGGTGAAGTAACAATAATATTTGCTGCTTCGGTTGGTGCCGAAACAATGGATTCAGACTGTTCTCTCTCACCGAAAATTTGTCTGCAACCTGATAGCAACACTGAAAATATCAGTAAGCTTTTTAAAGTAAACTTGAATGCTTTCATAAAACCCTCTATAGCAAAGAAAGCAAATTAAAATTTAAATATCAAGTAGAGTCTTGATTTTAAATATTTTAATAAGTGTTCTAAATTTTAATACAGTTCTCATTATTATTCATTTTGCTAATCATTAAAGCATTTCATTCTTTGTTTTTGAACCGTAAATGAAGCCTCCAAATGGCACGTAAGTTGGCAAACTAGAACCGCATCATATGTTCTCTCCTTATAACCCCGCAACTCTTCAGTAGTTGAGGGGTTTTTTATTTGCTTGTCCTCACCAGAAAAATAGTCTCACAACTCTTGAAAAAATATAACTCCCACTTTGAAATTTAGTTAACCTGTTCCGGACATTATGGAGTGTATACTAATTGAAAAATCAATCTAAAACTTTTACGTTTTTGTCTCGAATGTCGTTTCAAAAATGGGGAATAATTACTAATAACCTGACTTTCCAATAGAGATTCGTTTAGTTATATTTGCTTCCAATTTTTCAAAAAATTCCCGGACAAAATGATTGAATTAAAGAAGTTAAATCCTGATCAGCAAAAAGCGGTAGAATATACTGGCGCAGCTCAAATGATCGTAGCAGGAGCCGGATCTGGAAAAACAAAAGTCCTTACTTACAAAGTTGCTTACCTTTTAAAACATGGCTATAAGCCTGAATCGATTCTCGCACTAACCTTTACCAACAAAGCAGCGAATGAAATGAAGGAAAGAATTGTTGAAATGGTTGGTAAAAAAGCGGAAGTAATTTGGATGGGAACATTTCATTCAATCTTCGCAAGAATTTTACGAACGGAAGCAAAGTACATTGATTACAAGCCGAACTTCTCCATCTATGATACTGAAGATTCCTATTCACTTGTCAGCAATATAATGCTGAACTTTAATATCGAGATTGAGGGATTGACTGTGAATTCTGTCAGGCATAGGATTAGTTTTCTTAAGAACCATATGATCATGCCAGCAGAATACAGAAAGAAATTTGTTAAAGGATCCAGGGATGAAAAGATAGCAGAGATTTATGAGGAATATCAGCAGAGACTTATTGCAAACAACTCAATGGACTTTGAAGATCTTCTGTTAAAGCCGATACAGCTATTCAACTCAAATGAAAAAATTCTTCATAAGTATAAAAGCAGGTTCAATTATATTCTCGTTGATGAATTTCAGGATACTAACAAAGCACAATATGAGCTTCTCAAAATGCTCGTATCAAGAACTTGTAAAATATCAGTAGTTGGAGATGATGCTCAAAGCATCTACAGCTGGAGAGGTGCTAATATTGGAAACATGTCAGATTTTAGAAAAGACTATAAAAACCATAAGCTCTTTAAGCTTGAACAAAATTACCGTTCAACAAAAACTATTCTTGCTGCTGCTGATTCCGTTATAAAGAATAATAAAAATCAGGTGAGTAAAACATTATGGACTCAGAATAATGATGGTGAGCAGCTTACTTTAATCCGATGCGCCGATGAAAAAGACGAAGCATTCCAATTAGCTAAATACATAAAGAAAGAAATAAGTAAGAAGAAACTATCTTACAAAGATTTTGCTATTCTTTACAGAACAAATGCTCAAAGCCGGGCAATGGAAGATATTTTTTACAAGGAAAAGATTCCTTACATCATCATTGGCGGTGTTGAATTTTACAAAAGGAAAGAAGTAAAAGATGTTATTGCTTACCTGAGAGTGATAGCTAATCAGAATGATGAAGAAAGTATTCTGCGAATTATGAACTTCCCGCAAAGAGGAATTGGTAACACAACTGTTACTCGTATGATTGCATTTGCAAGGAAGCATGACCTAACACTTTTTCAAACAATGAATCGGGTTTTTGAAGTTATTGACATCAAAGAGAGAATTCAAAAAAATGTAAAGGGATTCAGAGTGCTTCTTGAAAAGTATATTAATTTGAAGGATACGCTATCTGTTGGAGAACTTTCTTTGGCTTTAATTGATGAATTAGGTTTGGTTAAAATGTTCAAATCTGAAAATACTCCTGAATCTCAGTCAAGACTTGAAAATATCAATCAATTAATGGCTGCAATTTCTGAATATTCAAAGCAAAATAATGATGCCAAGCTAGATCAATTCCTTGAGGAAGTTTCCCTCGTATCAGATATTGATATGAAAGATGATAAGAAAAATGCAGTTACTTTTCTGACTGTTCATAGTGCTAAAGGGTTAGAATTTCCTATTGTTTTCATTTCAGGTTTAGAAGAAGAAATATTTCCTCTTGCTAACAGGTTTAGCGAGGATTCTACAGTTGAAGAGGAGAGAAGACTTTTCTATGTTGCCGTTACCAGAGCAGAGCAAAAGATATTTCTATCTCATGCAAGAAGTCGTTATCGATTCGGTGAAGTTGCATATCAAAGCCGTTCACGCTTTATCGATGAGATTGCACCATCAACTATTCAGGAGATAAATGGCGGCATCGGAAGAAAGGCTAACAGAAAAACCAAAAAAGAACTTTTCTATGAATACTTCAACTCAGTTGATTATGACGATTTTGATCAGGAAAATAAAGTTGTAAGAATTGGAAGCCGTGTGATGCACGAAAAATTTGGATTGGGTAAAGTAACTGATGTAACTGGCGCCGGAGATCAGATTAAAGCAACTGTAGCTTTTGAAGGAAATAATGTAAGACAACTGATGATTAAGTTTGCCCGGTTGAAAATACTGCATTGATTAATTCTATTTAATTCTTATTCATGATTTCTGTAATAATAATTTAGAGGAAAGAACATAACTATGTCAATCGCTCCAAAGAAATTAGCAATACTTGTAAGTGGAGGTCCTGCGCCGGGAATAAACAGTGTTATCGGTGCAGCAACTATAAGAGCCGAAGTTGAAGGTATTGAGGTTTTGGGAATTAAGGATGGATTCAAGTGGATTATGAAAGGGGACACCACTCACGTTAAAGAATTAAACATTAATAATGTCAGCCGTATTCACTTCCGTGGCGGTTCTTATATTGGAATTTCCCGGGCAAATCCTACTAAAGATGATAAACATCTTGAAAATGCTGTCACATCTCTTTTGCGTCTTGATGTTGATAAGTTGATTACAATCGGTGGCGATGATACTGCATTTAGTGCATTGAAGGTAAATGAGATGGCTGCCGGAAGAATTAAGGTTGTTCACGTTCCTAAAACAATTGATAATGATCTTGACCTTCCACATGGAATTCCTACGTTTGGTTTTCAGACTGCAAGGCATATTGGTGTTGAAATAGTCAAGAGTCTGATGGTTGACGCGCAAACAACTTCTCGCTGGTATTTTATAGTGACTATGGGAAGAAAGGCTGGTCATCTGGCACTCGGTATTGGAAAAGCAACAGGTGCTACTTTAACATTAGTTCCAGAGGAATTTCCCGGCGACTCAATTGAGCTTAATCATGTAGTTGACGTTCTTGTTGGGTCAATAATTAAAAGAATGAGCTACGGCAAATCTGATGGTGTTGCTATTCTAGCTGAAGGCATTGTTGAAAGATTGAAAATTGACGATCTCGATCAGTTAGTTGATATTGAAAGAGATGCTCACGATAATATCAGAATTGCTGAAGTTAATTTTGGTGAGATTTTAAAAACTAAAGTTCAGCAAAAGCTTAAAGAGTATGGGCTTAAAATTACTGTCGTTGCAAAAAACATCGGATATGAATTAAGATGTGCTGACCCGATACCATTTGATATGGAATATACACGCGATCTTGGTTTTTCGGCATCCCAATTCTTAATTGATGGTGGTAGTGGTGCTATGATATCTATTCAGAATGGAAGATTTGTCCCCTTATATTTTAAAGATATTCTCGATCCTGTTACAAAGAGAACGAAGGTTAGAATGGTTGATCCGAGTTCAGAGTCGTTTTACATTGCGAGAAAGTATATGCTCAGGTTGAATCAAACTGATTTTCAAGATCCACACGAACTTGCAAAGCTTGCTGCAACTGCTCACCTTTCAATTGACGAATTTAAGAAAAGGTTCGAATATCTGATTGAAAGTGATTTGTTATATAAAAATCTTAAAGATGGTAAAATTTCATTTTACACTTCCGACAGTAACATTGCCCACAAGGTTCTTTCAGGTCCAAGAGAAAATGGTGATGCGATAGATTAGAAATTTTTATTTCTCTTCTGAAGTTTCTTTTAAGTTTTTGTATTCGATGTGATCAATTGCGAAATAATCTTTTGTTAACTTCTTTAGCATACCCGAAAGTAAAATTATCGCGAGCAGGTTAGGAAAGGTCATAAATCCAAGTGCTGCATCACCAAAAGCCCAAACTGCCTCCAGCTCAGCAATTGCCCCAATGAAAACAAATAGAATATAGACCCACTTGTATGGTAAAGTAGCTTTCTTTCCAAATAAATAATTAGCCGCTCTTTCACCATAGTACGACCAACTGATAGCAGTTGATACAGCAAAAAGTAAAACCGCAATAGTAACTATTTTATCCCCGTAATCGAATAACCAGCTAAGTCCTTCCTTAAATGCAAAGGATGTTAGAAGACTGCTGTTAAGTAATCCTCCAGTAAATGTTGAATCGATTCTTGTTTGAAAGAATTGAGTGTAGTGCCAGGCATCTGTTGTGAGAATCACTAAACCTGTAATTGTGCAAATTGTAATAGTATCAATAAATGGTTCAAGTAAAGCAACTGAGCCTTCACGGACTCCATATTTTGTTTTTGCTGTTGAATGTGCAATTGCAGCACTTCCTTGTCCAGCTTCATTTGAGTAGAGCCCTCGCTTGATTCCCCATAGCATTGTGTTGAGCATTATCAAAAATGCACCTGCGCTTACACCAGCAATCTCAGCAGGAGGATTAAAGGCCATTCCTATAATCATCGAAAAACTGTCCCCGAGATGAGAAAAATTTGAAATCAATATTAGCATGCCAGCGGCAACATAAAATATTGCCATAAATGGTGAAAGAAAACCCGTGACGTTGCCAATTCTTTTTATTCCACCGATGATTACCAAGCCAACAATAAATGCAAGCGCAAGCCCATTAATAACTTGTTGAGCAGAGAGTGAAAAATTACTGAAGACAGGATGTTTTACAGTAAGAAAATGAGTTTGTCCAACAATTTGAGTTACTTCAGAATAAATCTGATCCGAAACCGTAAAAGTTTGTATCGCATTACCGGTTGCAAAAGAACAAATAACAGCAAAGCAGGCAAATGCAACCGCAAGCCATCTCCAGTTGCTGCCAAGTCCCTTTTCAATGGTATACATTGGTCCACCTGCTGTTCTGCCATAGTCATCAAATTCCCTGAAATGATGAGCGAGTGTAACCTCTGAATATTTGAGAGCCGTACCAAAAAATGCTGTTACCCACATCCAGAACATTGCACCAGGACCACCATAATAAATTGCAGTTGCAACGCCGGCGATGTTTCCAATGCCAACTGTAGCAGAGAGTGCTGTAGCAAGTGCTCTGAAGTGGTTGAGATCTCCCTCGTCTTTAGGATTATCGTAGACACCTCTTGTAACCTTTATTCCATGCTTGAAATATCGTAACTGAGGAAATCCTAATTTAATAGTAATAAAAATTCCTGTTCCAACAAGAGCAATGACCATAAATGGGATAGAACCAATTGGATATTCCTTTGAAGGGAAATTTTTTAGAAAATCAAAATTACCCGGGAAGGACCAGACTGAATCAAAGAAGGATACGCCACCAATTATTATAATTAAGACTATTGTTAAGAATGCGATAATGCCGGCAGTTGATCTTTTCATTTAGTCACTTATGATCTTGAAAAAAATGGTTAGCCCGTAAAGATTTCATTGGGCAAACAGATTTATTATTTTTTCTAATAATCCAATTGAATGTAAGAATACAAAAAATATTAAGACGGGTGAGAGAAATTTCAGGAAGAATTTCCAAAAACCGAGTATCCATGGATAATTATCGAACAATTTTTCAGATCCCTTCCGAAGATTCGGGATTACTTTATCGAAGCCCCAAATCCAGGCTACGAACACTGAAATCAACAGTCCACCCAAAGGAAGCAAAATATTTGAAGCCATGAAATCAACAATATCGAAAAAGTTTAAATTAAATATTGTAAAATCTGATAAGAGATTGAACGACAGGGCACTCGGAACTCCAAGCAGGAAAATAATTATTCCGAGTACTATTGCAGCATTGTGCCTTTTCCACTTTTTCTCATCAACAAAATATGAGACCACAACCTCCAGCAATGATATTGATGATGTGAGTGCAGCAATGACAAGCAGAATAAAAAATAAAATTGAAAAAATATATCCACCGGGCATTTTTACAAATACGCCGGGAAGAGTATGAAATATTAATCCAGGTCCAGCAGCTGGATCCAAACCTACTGCAAATACAGCAGTGAAGATTGCCATTCCTGCTATTAAAGCAACGACAGTATCAAGTATTACAATCTCCAAAGCTGCAGCAGGAATACTATTTTCATCCGACATGTAACTGCCGTAAGTCAGCATTGCCCCCATTCCAAGACTGAGTGTGAAAAATGCATGACCGAGTGCCAATAAAATTGTGCTTGCACTGATTTTACTCCAGTCCGGATTCCACAAAAAATCCAACCCCTCCTCAGCTCCTTCCAGCGTCAGTCCACGGATCATCAGTATTATCAAAAGAATAAAAAGTATAGGCATCATTATTTTACTTGCTCTCTCAATTCCTTTTTGAATACCGGCAAAAACGATGATCATAGTAAGGATCATGAAAAAGGCAAAGTAACCGAGTATCCAGAAAGGATTGATGACTAAATCATGAAAATGCTGAGCTGAGGCTGTAGGATCAGGCCAAAGATAAAAATTGCCGGCAATGGCTTCAACAATATAGCCGATTGCCCAACCGGCAATGATCGCATAAAAAGAGAGTATCATGAATCCAGCAACTACACCCAAGCCACCAACACTAGCCCAAAATTTTGATTGGCTTAATTTGTAAAATGCACCGACAGGATTTCGCTGAGTGGTTCTTCCTAAAAGAATTTCAGCGATCAGGACAGGAAGCCCGATGATCGCAATACAAATTAAATAAACGAGAACAAATGATGCGCCGCCATTCTCACCAGCTATATAAGGGAACTTCCAGATATTGCCGAGCCCGATAGCAGAGCCCGCAGCTGCAAGAACGAAACCAATTTTAGATCCCCACTTTTCTCTGTTTTGATCCATACCCTTCCTGAATGTTATAGGTTAGAAGAAGTCAAATCAATTTATTTTAAAAAACTTGGTTTGGAATATGAGAACTTTAACTGTTAATTTCAAACATTATTTAATAAACAGTATAAAAATCTTAAAAATATGTTTTCTTATTTTTTGTACTAATGAAATTAAATTTCTATCCATACACAATAAATCTAAAGGAGCAGTTCAATATATCGCTTAGCTCAAGGACGACAACTCCGGCAGTTATGGTTGAAGTTGAACATAATGGGCTGATCGGTTATGGCGAGGCTTCACTCCCGCCCTACTTGTCTGAAGACCAATCGAGCGTCATTAGCTTTCTTAAAAAATTAAATCTCAATTCATTTAATGATCCTGCAAATATCAACTCAATAATGGATTATGTAGATAGTATTTCAGAAGGGAATAATGCAGCAAAAGCATCTGTTGATATTGCTTTGCATGATTTGCTAGGGAAGTATCTTAATTTACCTTTATATAAATATCTTGGCATTGAAATAAAAGATAACATCTGCTCTTCATATACTATCGGCATCACTGATTTAAAGAAAATAAAACAAAGGGTTGACGTTGCTTTAGAATTTAAATTTCTGAAAATAAAACTCGGAACCTTAAACGATAAGGTAATTGTTTCAACGATAAGAAAACATACAGACAAACCTTTATTCGTGGATGTTAATCAAGGCTGGTCGGATAAATACTTTGCTCTTGATATGATTAGCTGGCTATCCGAACAGAATGTAATCCTTATTGAACAACCGCTCCCGAAAGAAAATTTTGAAGATAGCAAATGGTTAATGGAAAGAAGTTTATTACCAATTATTGCTGATGAAGCAGTTCAAACAATAAACGATTTAGAAAAAATTAAGCACCTCTATAGTGGTGTCAATATCAAGCTAATGAAGGCCGGGGGAATCAGGCAAGCTTATCGGATGATGCAGAGAGCAAAGGAATTAAATCTAAAAATTATGCTTGGTTGTATGACCGAGACTTCGTGTGCCATAACCGCGGCATCGCATTTATCACCTTTAGCTGATTGGGTAGATTTGGACGGAGCAGAGTTAATTTCAAATGATTTATTTACCGGAATGAAAATAAAAAATGGTGCACTTATTATTCCGGATATGCCCGGGTTAGGTGTGGAAAAGATCACAAAATGAAAATAATACAGTAAAAAGTGGAATTTATTATTAACTAAATATGTTTAAATTTCGATTGCTAAAAATTAACAATTAAGGAAAATCAATGGCTAAAAATTATGTATCTAATAAAGACGAAACCGTAAGAATGTTTGAAAGTGATTTTCTGGAGTTTTTCTCCAGAGTTCACTTCACAGTTCCTCTCTATGTTTATGTACCGGTAATACTGGTTTTAATGTATTTGTCAATTTTCGTTTATAACATTTCAGCGCTGAATATTTTTGTTCTGTTTATAGGAGGAATCGCTGCCTGGACATTAGCAGAATATGTTTTACACAGATTTGTTTTCCACTTTAAAGCTACAAGCGAATTTGGTAAGAAGATACATTTTATGTTTCATGGTGTGCATCATGATTATCCGAGCGATTCGAAACGACTAGTTATGCCTCCTTCTGTAAGTATTCCTTTGGCCCTATTATTCTTTTTTGTTTTTAGATTAATTTTTGGCGAGTCGCTAATGATGCCCTTCTTCTCAGGATTTATAGCAGGTTATCTTTTTTATGACATATCTCATTACGCCATCCATCATTTCAACATGCACAGTAAATTCTGGCTCGCAATTAAGAATCACCATATGCTTCATCACTATCATGATGAATACAAAGGTTATGGTGTAAGTTCGCCTTTCTGGGATGTTGTTTTCAGTACTACCTTTGACAAGAAGAAAAGCTAATTACAGTTTTATAGCATCCGAAAAAATTATGATGGGGAAACAGATAAAACTTTTAGTAGTTGAAGATAATCGTGAGACACAGCTGCTTATCAAAGTTGCACTTCGTAACGAATATGATGTACTTATTGTAAATAGTGCTGATGAAGCGATAGTAATGCTTTCAAAAAATCATTTTGAACTTGTATTATTAGATCTGAATTTAAACGGCCAGGGAAATGGAAAAAGTATCTTAAAGAATATTCGTGAAGAAATGCGTAATACAGAGCTACCGGTTATTATCACTACTGCATACGACTTGAGTCTTGAGGATAAAAAATATTTCGAGGAACATGCAAATGGATTTGTGCAAAAACCTTTTGATAAAAAAATTCTTCTTAACTCAATAAAGCAAATCTTAGTCAAAAATTAATTCTACTAGATTACCTCTCTCAGCTAAATTCATTACAGAAGTTCCCTCTGCTTGATTGGCGGGTTATGTGCAATTTATTATTGAGTAATATTTAAAATTGGTTTTTCGTAAGAGAAAAAATCATATTGTTTTTCAACGCCTTCTCTTAGAGAATAATTAGAAATAAACAACTCTTTACCAAGTTGATTCGATTCTTTATTAACGTTACGCATTCCATAAGTTATGTCCCAAGCTGTGATATTGGCAAAGGAAAAAAGATTTCTTATATATTCGCTGTCATCATATGTAATTAACCAATTATGTTTGGTCTGCTTCATTAAAGTTGCAAATCTTTCGTGGTCAAATATTTTATGAAGCGTTCCATTTTTACCATATAATGCGGATTTGGTGGCGGAATAATAAGGTGGGTCAAGAAATAGAAAAACATCTTTGCCATCAGTAGAAATTACTTCTTCATAATCGAGATTAGAA
>DATIJX010000157.1:0-4359 GCA_035478175.1 Ignavibacteriaceae bacterium | reverse complement strand
TAAAATTTGAACGACAAATCTTTTATCTTTGTATGAGAATAAAATTTAGTCTTCTGAAAAAATGAAAAAGCATTCAAACCTTCCCGTAATAAGTATTGATGAAATTGTCCGCCCGACCAGAGTTGAGGTGGATTTGAAAATTCTTGCTGAAAATTTCAAGGCGATAAAAACACACGTTGGAAAAACTAAAATGATGCCTGTTTTGAAAGCCAATGCTTATGGTCACGGCTTGGTTCGCGTTGCACAACTTTATGAGGAACTGAAAGCTGACTATCTCAGTGTTGCTGTAGTTGAAGAGGGAATTTTGCTTCGCGATATGGGAATTAAAATTCCAATTCTTGTTTTAGGCGGCGTTTGGGGAAATCAAATTCCTCTTTTCTTAAAGCATAATCTTACAATCACAGCTTCTTCAATTGATAAATTAAAACAGATTGATGAAACTTCTGTTCAGATGAAAACCAAAGCGATTGTCCATCTGAAAATTGACACAGGAATGGAGCGAATTGGTGTTCATTACTACAATGCAGAAAAGTTTCTAGAGGCAGCTCATTCTTATAAAAACATTAATGTCGAGGGAATCTACTCGCACTTTGCAACTGCTGAATCTGAGGATTTAACTTTCACAAAACTTCAGCTTGAAAGATTTAATGATGTTCTTCGATTCTATGATAAGCAATCAATCAATCAACCAATCAAACACATTTCAAACTCCGGAGCAATCCTTCAAATGCCGGAAGCAAATCTTGATATGGTTCGACCGGGAATAATGCTGTTTGGAGTTTATCCCACGAAGAATATAAAGAAAACTGTAGCTGTAAAACCAGCACTCACCTGGAAATCACGTGTAGTTTACTTCAAAGTGATCAAAGCTGGAAACGCAGTAGGCTATGGATTAACCTGGAAACCTGATCATAACATTCGTGCAGTTACTGTTCCTGTTGGTTATGGCGATGGATATTTCAGAAATATGTCACACAAAGCAAAAGTATTATTGAATGGCAAACTTTATCCTGTGATTGGAAATATTTCTATGGACCAGATTGTAGTGAATATCGAGAATGACTCTGCTTACAATAGCGATGAAGTAATTCTACTTGGCAGTGATGGAAAAAATTCTAATGCAGCTGAAGATCTTGCAGAATGGGCAGGAACAATTCCTTATGAAATTCTTACCAACATTAACACCCGTGTCCCAAGGATTTATCTAGATTAATTTTTGCCCGAGCTTATCTGTCTACCCAGTAATCTGGCTTTCTGTGCTGATGAGATATCGCGATTATAAAAATATGAGCTTTTTCAATTGAGAAAAAAATCTTGTAGGGGAATTTGTGCAGCAGAGATTTTCTGATATCACCTCTTTCGACTGCCCAGGCCTGAGGATGTTTTTTAATAATATTTATATTTTTTCTTATCTCTTCCCTGAACTTCAAACCTAAACCAGAATATTCTAATTCATAAAAAGCGATTGCATCTTCTAATTCGGATTTTGCAAACTTTGAAAATACAACTTTCATTCTTTTGTAGTGAAAATATCTTCCATTGGGATTCCCTCTAATTTCCCATCTCTGTAAGCTTTCAATCTTCTCTCAGCTTCTTCCAGCCAGATATTTTCAATTTCTTTGTTAGGCTCTTCAAGACTTTTTAAAATACTTTCAACAATAAGTAGCTTTTCCGGTGGAGATAGTTTCAAAGCACTTTCTATAATTTCCTTATTGCTCATATCATTTACCTATAACTTTTTTCTTAATGTTTACAATTCTCAGTAGGAATATCAGGAATGGATGTGATAAAATCAATGTTTACAACAAGAAATTATATTACTCATCAAATCCAGGTCTTACAAATTTCCGTGCATCGGGAAATTCCTTTTCAGCCATATTGCGCAATCTTTCCAGTAGGACCAGAATATCCAGAATTTCATCTTCGCTTTTAGGTAAATGCTTCAGCAGTTTTCCCCAGGCGGATATTGAACGATCAATTGCAATCAGCGCAATCTTGGCGGAGCCATCCGAGTCTTTGGGAAGATCATCGGGCAATTCGTATCTGTCTTCAAACTTGCCGTGAAGAGTGCGCATCAGCTTTACATTTATGAAGAAAAGATAAAATGAAATTACTTCAACGGCATCCTTTATTGTAACAGCTTCCTGCTCCGGGTTTGCCGACGGTAGTTCCATCGTTAACTGCTCGTTTAGTTCATCCTCTTTTTCTTTAAAGAGAAATTCGTGTTCTTTAAACCATTTGTCAACAACCTCGTAATATTCCTTCGAAGCAACCGCACAATGATGGTTACGGACTGATTTCTTCCTGTCTCTATCTCTCTTTTTATCTTCTTCCGTCCATTCAATCTGACTTAAATCAATACCTTGCTCTTTTGCCATATCATCGAGCATTTCGTGAGTGATGGCAAAGATATTCTCCATATGTTCCCAGAATTCTTTGTTGTTGATGTCGTTGACTTCTTTTCCTTCTGACATTTTCTCTCCCATTTGAAAATTGAGGCAGCGAGAAGTAAACTGGCAGCGCTCACACCAGCGATCGCAGTAATTATAAATGCCAGGAATATTATTCGGATTCTCTGCCATCTGCAGAAGTTTTTTCTTATCCATTTCGTATTTTCTTTTTTGTTGTAATAAATGAAAAATTGATTTCGTGTCATTCTGGCTTGTCCAGAATCTGACGACTAATAATCAGTTTAGATTCCGGACTCCACGCCTGAGGCGGATCGCCGGAATGACAGCTCATTTATTCCCAATTACAACTGTCCACGCTCTGATTTCCCATTTGGCAATTAAACCGTTCTTAACATAAGGATCTTTTTTAACGAACTCTTCAATTACAGATTTATCAGCCACACGAAAAATCAACAAGGCTTTGTCCGGTGGATCACTAAAAGCACCTGCGAGAATTAATTCATTCTTTTGATTTAATTCTTTGGCAAGTCCGAGATGTTCATCACGGAATTGACCTCGTCGGGACATATAATCATCAGCAAGATGATAGATGAGTACGTAATAGTTCATAAAATTTTCCTATAAAATTGAACGAATAATCTTACATAATAAAATTAGATGGAGTAAATGGTTTTTTCAAATTTAATTAATAATATTGAACCCCATATGGGGTTCAGGTTGTAATTAGAATAAATATCTCTACAAATATGTAGTTCCTACCTGCCTGACGGCAAGGCAGGCGGAACTAATCTAGAATTCCGTAGGAATTCCATATTTATAGAAAAGAAGTTACCCCAAAATATCAGAACACCGTAGGGTTCAATATTGTAGTGGAAAAAAAATCATAAATTTTAATGATTATTAATCGGTGGTGATTTTTCTTTTTATTCGTTCTGTATACCCCTATTTTTACAACCAATATTTTAAGTTATCGGAGTAAAAATTGAAATCTCTTGCATCCCGTATATTCAATAAATCATTAGACTACATAGAAATTGTCGGCAACAAACTGCCGCATCCTGCTACCTTATTCGGATTGTTGGCTGTTATTGTTGCGGTTGTCTCGCTGATAGGTGACTTAGTTGGATTAACTGCAATTCACCCTGCGGATGGTTCAACAATTCAGGTAAAAAATTTATTGAACGGTGACGGACTGCGATGGATTTACAAAAACGTAGTTCACAACTTTGTTCAATTTCCTCCGCTTGGTTATGTGCTTGCGGTGATGATAGGAATCGGTGTTGCTGAAGGCTCTGGGCTTTTTAATACTGTGATCAGAGCGCTGGTTCTAAAAGCTCCTCCGAAATTAATTACCGGTGCTGTTGTATTGGCGGGAGTACTTTCTCACCTTGCTTCCGAAGCTGGCTATGTAATTCTCATTCCGCTTGGCGCAATGATTTTTTATGCTCTTGGCAGACATCCGATGGCTGGACTCGCCGCTGCATTCGTTGGTGTGAGCGGTGGATTTGGTGCTAACTTTCTCGTCGGTTCAATCGATCCCGTACTGGCAGGACTTTCTCAATCTGCTGCTGAAATAGTTGACCCAACGATGAAAGTGAATGCTGTAGTGAATTTTTATTTTATGTTCGTCTCAGCAATAATGGTTGTGATAGTTGGAACGATTGTAACAGAAAAAATTGTTGAACCCCGTCTGAAAAAGTATGAAGGCAGTGCTGAAAAGCTTTCAGTAGGCGATATTTCTCCCGAAGAAAAGAAAGGTCTGAAGTGGGCAGGAATTTGGCTGCTGATACTGGTCGCAGCTTTAGCGTATACAATCATTCCTGAAAATGGACTATTCAGAAATCCTGAAACGGGAGATGTTCTTCACTCGCCGTTTTTTGATGGAATAATTACAGGCATTCTCGTTTTCTTCTTTGTGCCGGGATTGGTTTTTGGAATTGTTACCAGG
>DATIJX010000156.1:0-13278 GCA_035478175.1 Ignavibacteriaceae bacterium | reverse complement strand
TGCACTGTATCCGCCCGAGACCCCCGCAAATGCCGCAGCTAAACCGGCAATGGGATGCCGTCCAACTGCTAGAAATATCATAGCAGACAATGGAACGAGAAGTACGTATCCAATCTCGCTTGCAGTGTTAGACATTATTCCGGCAAACACAACAACAAAGGTTAATAATTTTTTTGGCGCTTTAATAACAACTAAGCGGAGTGCTGTTCCAATTAAACCGCTACGCTCTGCAACTGCAATTCCAAGGAGTGAGACAAGCACTGTTCCAAGCGGGGCAAATGATGTGAAGTTTGTAACAAGATTAGTGATTATTCTGTGAAGTCCTTCGATAGATAGCAAGCTCACAGGACGAATTTCTTTATTTGTGCCCGGCAGCGTTACCGAAAAGTCGAACTGTGAGACTACCCATGAAAGAATGATTACTCCAACAGCAAACAGAGCGAACAGCGTTGTTGGATTAGGAAGCTTATTGCCAATCTTTTCAATTTTGGCTAATGAATAATCTACAATGAGTTTTGTATCGAGAAGTTTTCGTTTCATGTAATCCCGGTATTATTAATTAAATAGCTGGGTTTATTTTGATTGCCAAGCTAAGAAGTTGTTCAATTTCAACCAAACAGCTTGTATTCAATAATTCCTACTTTCATATTCTTAATTCAATAAAAATTGTCTTACTGAATCCAGCTCTGTATTACTTATTTGATTATCCAGCAACGAACTTTTTACCGTTGTAATAAAATTCTGAAAGTTTTGAAAATCAATAGTTGGATTACTGCTAAGCTGATTAAAATACTGTGTAATAAGATTTTTCATCTCATTTACATTTGTACCGCCAGTAAGCGGGTTAAGAATCGCGGTAATATCCTCAAGCATAAATGAACCTGCAAAATCACGCACATAATTAAAGGCTAATTCGTAAACAGCCGGTGCATTAGAGAATAAGAAGCTAATAATTGCAGAAGAGAAAAATACAAGTCCTACGACACCCAGAACAGCAATAAGCAAAATGCCTATTCCGCCAATCAGGACAATTTTTCTCAAACGCTTTTTAAATTTATTATCTGTTCTGATCCTATGATGGAGTTCTTCTAAATTGAGTCTCATAAATTTTATCCAAATTCTATTATGATTGAAAAACTGAATCGTTAACTTTTATCTTGCTGAGAAATTCCTCACATTTATCCCATAGCTTCTTTTCATCAGCAGGATTATTGAATTTACATTTCTCTTCTTTTCTCTGATTATAAAATCCACCGTTGCTTCCATTTATTTTATCTGTGGAAGCAAGCCAAACGATTGTATCTGCACCTTCCTGAATTGTTCTTCCTTCAATCAATGCAAAAACTTTTATTAAAAATTTGCCGACAACATTCTGCTCTCTAAATAACTCTGTATCAGGAATGAATCCCGGTGTTAATGAATAGACAGAAATATTATCTTTCTCTAATCTTCTTGCCCATTCACGGGTTAACATTCTGTTTGCCTGCTTGGTTTGCTTGTAAGCAAGAGTCTCGTTGTAATTTCTTTTATCAAAATTGATGTCGTCAATATCAAGTCCGCCTGCAAAGTGAGAGGCAGTATTTATAATTCTTGACGGAACTGCATTTCTCAATTCATTTAGAAGCAATTGTGTTAAAAGCTGATGACCAAGAACATTAACTGTAAATGTCTGTTCAACGTTAATATCAGTGAGTTTTTTTGTTTTTGTCCAGAGTCCTGCGTTGTTAATAAGCACATCAAGCTTGCTTTCTTTCTGCTTGAATGATTCAGCAAACTTTTGAATTGAATCAACAGAAGCAAGATCGAGATATTTTACAAAAACATTTGGATTGCCTGTTTCTTTAATAATTTCATCTCTTACCTGGTTTGAAGAATCAAGTGATCTGCAAGCCATATAAACTTTAGCACCAAGTTTTGCAATTTCTCTTGTTGCCTCTTTACCGATGCCTTTATTAGCGCCTGTTATTATTATTACTTTATCTTTCATTTTTTTCTCGATTTTGTTAAATATTTTTTGTTTTTAGAACAAAAAGAGAAGGGAATTTGTTCCTTGGATTGAATATGATTTCCCTGAATTTTAGAGTCGATTTTATAACGAGGCTAAAGTCATTGCAATGCCGATGCGATTGGGAGAAGCAATCCCTCATTTACTGCGAGATGTTAATTTTAGACCTTTTCTAAAACAATTGATATACCCTGACCAACACCAATACACATTGTACAAAGAGCTTTTTTTGAAGATGAACGTTGTAACTGATAATAAGCTGAAAGAACAATTCTTGCACCCGTCATGCCTAAGGGGTGACCAATAGCAATTGCACCGCCAAGTGGATTAATTCGTGGGTCATATAATTCTAATCCCAGTTCACGCATACAGCCCAACGATTGTGCAGCGAAAGCTTCATTAAGTTCAATAACATCTATGTCGTTCAAAGTTAATCCCAAACGATTTAGCAACTTGTTAGTAGAAGGAACAGGTCCTATTCCCATAATGCGGGGAGGTACACCGGCTGTTTGCATTCCAAGAATTTTTACTCTGGGTTTTAGATTAAATTTATTGATAGCATTTTCAGAGGCAATTATTAATACAGCCGCTCCATCGTTAATACCCGAAGAGTTGCCAGCAGTTACAGTTCCATTTTCATTAACAACAGGTTTTAATGAAGATAATTTTTCTAAGGAAGTTAATTTTGGGTGTTCGTCTTTATCAACGATTATGTTTTCACATTTTGGCTGAGTGATAATGACAGGAACAATTTCTTCGGCAAAATAACCTTTCTCTTGTGCGTTGGCAGCCTTTTCCTGGCTAAATTGGGCAAACTTATCCTGTTCTTCGCGGCTGATTTTGTATTCTAAAGCAATATTTTCTGCAGTTTCAATCATTGAATCAGTACCGAATTTTTTCTTAAAGGCTTTATTAATAAACCGCCATCCAATAGTTGTGTCGAATATTTCGACAGTTCTTGAGAATGCTTCAGTCGCCTTACTCATCACAAATGGGGCCCTTGACATGCTTTCAACACCCCCCGCAATAATCAGGTTCGCTTCACCTGATCTGATTGCTCTTGCCGCTATCCCAATAGCATCCATACCAGAACCACATAAACGATTTATTGTTGCACCAGAAATCGTTTCTGAATAACCAGCTAACAATAGCGCCATGCGAGCTACATTCCGATTGTCTTCTCCTGCCTGATTAGCACATCCTAAAATCACATCATCAATATCAAGCCAGTCAATATTGGGATTTCTTTGCATTAATGCTTTTAAAGGAACCGCGGCTAAATCGTCCGTTCTTACTGATGAAAGTGATCCGGCATATTTTCCGATTGGAGTGCGTGTTGCATCACAAATATAAACTTCGCTCATGATTAATTTATTTTAATAATATTTTAAGTTCCGGCTTAATAATATTAAACCCATTAAGTAGCCCTTCAGTAAGTCTGTCGACTTCCTTCTGAGATATTACTGTTGAAAACATACAAGAGCAGGTATTTATCATTATAATTTTTTCATTTATTAATAAATAATCCAGAAGCCGATCAATTAAGGCAGTAATTTCTTTGCTCTGATAGGCTTCTCTGTATGTTGTTGGCGGAGATTGTCTTAAATGAATGCGAAACATTGAACCGGCACCAGTGATCGAAACGGGAACATCCGCAATCTTTACTGCTTCTCTGATTTGCTCAATTGCTAATTGCGTAATATAATTTAATTTTGCTACAGCATTATTGTCAAACAATTCCATGGCAACTCTGCCGGCAGTCATCGTCATCGGGTTTGCAGAAAAAGTTCCTGATAATGGAAAGAGTATTTTTGGTTCTCGGGGATCCATAATTTTCATAATGTCCGACCTTCCTGTTACAGCACCAACAGGAAAACCACCTCCGATAATTTTACCCAAAGCAGTTAGATCAGGTTTGCAAGAGTAATTTTGCTGAGCTCCACCATAATTAACCCGAAATGTAACTACCTCATCAAACACCATTAATGCATTGTTTTTTCTGGTCCATTGATAAACGGCTTCAATAAAATCAGAAGAAGCCTTAACCAATCCAATTCGATGTGGTATCGGATCAATGATAACACATGCAATTTGCTCAGCTGATTTATCTAAAATGGCAAGGGTTTTCTCAATGTCGTTAAAAGGAAATACGACGACATTATCCGTAACACCTGCTGGTGTACCATAAACCTGTGGGTTGCTTTTCGGGCTTTCAATATCTCCCCAGTTTGATGGATTTGATGTCTGACTAACTTCAGCAAAATCATACGTGCCATGATAAGCACCTTCTGCTTTGGCCATTTTAGGACGACCGGTAAAAGCTCTTGCCGCCTTTATCATGGCCATCACTGCTTCGGTTCCAGAATTTACAAAACGGATTTTCTCAAACCCGTTAACTCTATTACATAGTAATTCTGCTAATTTTAATTCTGCCTCAGTTGCAAAGGTACATGCTGTGCCTTTTTTCAGCTGTTCAATGACGGCAGCTTCGATAGCCGGGTTCGTATGCCCGTGAATCAGGGCAGCCATGTTGTTGGCAAAATCAATATACTCGTTTCCGTCAATGTCTTTCAGGTAGCATCCGGAAGCACTTTTTAAATAATAGGGATGTGGTAAGCGGAAAACCGTATTGCGGCTGATGCCGCCCGGAAGAAACTCACAAGCCTGTTGATACAACTCCTTACTGCTTGTATTATGTTCTTTAATATCAGATGTGTTCATGTTATCTGTCATTGTAGTGTCAATCATTTAGTACGTTATTGAAACAATGTGGCATCTGTATTTTGCTGCAGGTATTCAAAACTGATATCAGGTGCAAGTTCCTTTACCAAAAGTCCCTTGTCGGTAACATCAATTACCGCAAGATTCGTGTAGATTCTGCTTACAACATTTTTTCCGGTAAGCGGATACGTACATTTTTTTACAATCTTTGATTCTCCGCTTTTTGTAGCGTGCTGTGTTATTACAAAGATTGTTTTAACCCCTGCCACTAAGTCCATGGCACCACCAACGGCTGGCACATCATTAGGGTCTCCTGTTGACCAGTTGGCAAGGTCACCTTCTTCCGAAACCTGATAAGCCCCAAGAACACAAATATCAATATGTCCTCCGCGAATCATGGCAAAACTATCAGCATGATGGAAATAGGCTGCACCAGGAATTGCTGTTATATATTTTTTACCTGCATTAACAAGTTCAAAATCTTCTGTCCCCTTTTCAGCTACCTTACCCATACCCAGCAAACCGTTTTCCGTATGATAAATTACTTCACGACCTTCGGGTATATAGCTGGCCACCATTTCGGGTATGCCGATGCCCAGATTAACGTAGGCACCATCGTGTATATCCGTAGCCACTTTCCGAGCCATTTCGCTAACTGTCCATCCAATATTCTCTTTTATTTCCAAGGATACCTCCTGTTTTCTGCAACCAGAACAGATTCGTCGGCAGGGTTTGAAATTTCAACAACTTTTTTTACAAAAATTCCTGGCGTTACAACACATTCCGGGTCTATCTGTCCAACTTCAAGAATTTTCTTAGTCTGAACTATGGTAGTCTTAGCTGCCATACACATAACAGGACCAAAATTTCTTGCAGTTTTATTATAGATTAGATTGCCATATTTGTCGGCTGAGTGACATTTGACCAAAGAGAAATCTGCATTTAACGCATGCTCGAGGACATAAGTTTTACCATTAAAAACCCTTGTCTCTTTGTCTTTGGCTAAAGGTGTATTTACTGATGCCGGTGTAAAAAAGGCTGGTATTCCGGCACCTGCAGCTCTGATTCTTTCAGCAAGCGTACCCTGAGGAACCAATTCCAGTTCAATTTCTCCTTTCCGGTACATTTCAGGAAAAACTACAGAAATTGCTGTTCTGGGGAAGGAGCAAATAATTTTTTTTACTTGCTTATTTTCGATTAGTGCTGCCAGCCCAACATAGCCACTTCCGGCATTATTGCTTACAATCGTAAGGTTCCTGTTGCCCCTATCAACTAAAGCATGTATAAGCTCGATAGGACTTCCGGCTTCACCGAAACCGCTGATCAAAATTGTAGCTCCATCAAAGATATCAGCAACAGCTTCTTCGGACGAATTAACTATTTTATTTATCATTGCAGTCTGATTTTATTAGTTCTTTTTGCAATGCTTCTTCAAGTTTATTTTCAATTTCAATTAATTCATCTTCATAAAAATGTTTTTCTGCATCATAAGGTTTTAGCTTTTCAATTGTGTTTTCCTTTTCATCATATTTTGCAAAATATACCCTATCCATCCAATCCATGTTTCTTCCTTCGTTAAATTTTAATGCAAAAACCTTTTCTCCATTAATTTGGGTAGTACCCAAAAGAGAAATCTTTCCCGAAGATGATGTCATAGTAATATATCTTGAAGGACGATTAATAGAAGCTAATTCTTTATAAATTTTATCAAATATTTTACTTATATCAGCCAAAGGCGCAGTAAAATAATGATGTTCGCCAGTAGGTCTAGCACAATACATTGAATGAAATCCTACACCAACCATAGCCAGAATATTTCCTAAATCAATCCAATTTTGGGCAGATTTATCAATATCAACTTTTCCGTTTTCATCTGTAAAAAGACTAATATGATTCATAATAGGGCTTTGGCTTTTGATGGTAATTCCATAACTCTTTAATCTGCGGATAGCGGCAATTGTTCCGGGATTTAATATGTCCCTGGGTGTGGATAAATGAGCTACCCAAACAACTTGAATTCCGCTGTCTATGACTTTTTTCCACAGTTCGAGAATTTCTTTGAATTTATTGGACAATATTAAAGCTGGATGGAAGGTAATTGCTCTTGAACCAAAACGAACGGTTTTTATGTGCATTAGCTCAGGGTCTTCCATTAAAGGGGTAACATATTCCGCAAGCCTATCATAAGAGATAAAACCGCCATCGCCACCGGTAATTAAAATATCGCTGATTTCTTTATGTTTCTTTAAATATTTGTGAACTTGGCTAACATCATTTTGTACAAACATATCATCATCACCTCTTACCTGTGCATGGCGAAAGCAATAGGTACAAAATGCAAAACAATTCTGAGTGGTTTTATCAAAAATTAATTTAACAGGAGGATATTTATGCTGACATCCTTGTAATATTTCTAACTGTCCTTCATCATTAATAAACCATGGTTTATTTAATTTTTGTTTACCATCATGAGGGTTTGTTTTCTTCTGATAATCTTCAACTACTTTAAACCTTTCTTCATCGGTTGTGGCTTCAATGTATTTTTTTACTTCATCGGCAGGAATCATCCCTGGCTGAGGAAAAATCAAATGATACATTGAGTCCTTCTCATAATTATTCCAATTAATAGAATTCAGAGTGTGTTTTGTGGCTAAAAATCTATAAACCTCAATAAAAAATTCGCGTTCTTTTATGTGGCCAATATTAATTCCATGCTGCTTAAGTTTTTCGACTATTTCTCTAAAGCCATATAAACCCGAATAAAAAATTTTATCGATGAAATATGCTTCATCTGTTCTAAAAAAGTTAGAGTGTTGCGGATAGCAAGCATGTAATCTTTTTAATAGTCCAAGCGGAAGTAAATTTTCGCTTTCGATAATCGTGATTGACTCTTCAGAGCAATTATAACGTTTATACGTATTTTTTAAATCAAAAATTTCAGTTTTCATGATTATTTATTGTTTTAAATGATGCTTTTTTTAATCTATCCATAATGGCTATGCCAATTCCCGATTCAGAAACAGGCTCAACTACAATAAACTCAATGTCGGCTTCTTCTAATTTATGCATAGCCGCAAATAAATTAACAGCCGCTTCTCTTAAATTAAGCGAATGTGTAAGGCTCTCAACAATTTTAAATTCCGAAGTTCTGACCCCTGAAAATGAGAGAATCCCTGCATTATTTGTATTTATTTTCGATGAAATTTCATTCAGAAAATACAAAGGCTTATTTGGAGTATAATGTGATTTAAGTAAGCCTGGTGAAGGAAATAAATTACTTTCTACAGATGTTTGTTTCGAGTAGGGTAAAACTTTTTCAATTTCTTCTTTGGTAATTATTCCATGACGTAAAATGTCAAAGCCTTTTGCATTAATAGAAATAACAGTTGATTCAATACCGATGCTTGTTTGCCCTCCATCTAAAATACATGAAATTAAAGGCATTTGTTTTTTTACATGCTCAGCTGTTGTAGGACTTAATTTCCCAAATTTATTAGCACTTGGGGCGGCTATAGGACATTTGGAATATCTTATTAAATCAAGTGCAACCGAATTATTTGGCATTCTAATTCCAACTGTATTTAATCCCGCTGTAACAATATCAGGTACAATTTTGCTTTTAGGCAATACTATTGTCAAAGGACCCGGCCAAAATTTATCAGCTAAATTAAAAACTCTTTTATCTAAAGGCTCAACTAAAAGACTTAAATTATCAACTGAAGCAATATGAACAATTAATGGATCAAAAGAAGGACGTTCTTTTTCAATAAATATTTTTGCCACTGCATCAGGATTAAGGGCATTAGCACCCAATCCATAAACAGTTTCTGTTGGAAAAGCAACCAAACCTCCTTTCCTGATGATTTGTGCTGCATCTTGTATTTGTTGCTGTGAAACCATATATCATTTAATCTTTTACACTACCCATTTTTTTTCTATTATTTATTTTGTAGTTCATTATCTACTTTTTCAAGTTCTTTTCTTTTTTGCTTTGCAAGGTAATAACCTCGTCCTATACTGCCTGGTTGGATAATCCAGTAATTTTCGCTGCTGCCAATGCCGCATTTTCCTCGCTTAATATAATTAATGGAGCAACTCCCGATGGCATTCGTATGCTTGAGTATTAGTTCGCTCCTCCAAACTTACCACTGTAAGGCGGACAGAGAATAACAGAACAATGACTTTGAGCATCGGTAAAACCGTAAGTCTATTACTCATAGCCGCATTGGTTATAATAACCACATTTTCTTTTTCATACTCTTTAATAAGGGTGTAGCATCTTATGGTCCTTTATGTGCCGATGCAATTCTAACAAAAAATTCTATATCAAGACTATTAACGCAGTTACTATTTTCTCAGCCCACTCAAGATCAGCTTTGAACCCATAATAATTATAACTCTCTCTTTCATCTTTTTGCTTTTATTTAATGGCTATAAAATAGGATTGGTTGAAGTCCACAATAACATTGCCTCTGTTTTACCAATATTTTTGATATTGTGCTTATACCCCGAATTGAAATAAAAACTATCTCCATCTTTTAATGAAAAATCTTGAGACTCTGTATTGATACTTATCCTACCCTTTAAAACATAATAGAAACTTTGACCAGGCATTAAATTCACAAGGTTTTCAGAACTGGAATTAGCTGGCAAAATAAATAAATATGGTTCCATTAATTTTTGCTGGTCATGATTTGACAGAAGATAGAGTGTTGCACCCTGTTCATTTGTCAGAACAATTTTTTTTTCAGAAAACTTTACAAGAGGATTTATAGAATAGGTTTCATTTTCACCAATTAAAGCACCAACGGTGGTTTGAAGCGCATCAGCTATTTTCTTAAGCGTTATGATGGAAGGAAAAGCTTTGGCTCTCTCAATTTGTGAAATTAAACTTGGGGTAACGCCAATCGAATTAGCCAAATTATTGATTTGAACCTTAAGATTTTCTCTCCTGTTCCTGATGCGTTCACCTAATCTATTCATTTATAGATAATCTATTTTGGGTAATAAGTAAATTTCACTTCGTAAATTAAATATAATTTAATCACATATCAAAGAGTTTTTTAATTTTAAAGTGATTTGGCTTGTGTTACCAAGCTTTCCAATCTCTATTACAATGCTTCGGTTAAAAACTCCTATGGTTGCCTTGCTAGAACCTTAAGTTATTTATACGGCCACTACCTGAGCTGCATCAGTGTTAAGGTTGATAAGTCTTCCATAGGGCGGTTTGCGATTTAAAAACTCTTTGTTGGATAAGGCAGCTTCCTTTTTTATTTCGGTTACAATTTCTACCCAGCGTCTCTGAGCTCTTAAATAAAAAAGCCGCAGTATTTCTACAACGGCTTTGTTTAAAGTTAGATTTTGAGATTATAAGAGATCTATCAATCTTAGACATATCCCGAATTATGGAAATGGCCTGGGAAGATCGCACACCATTTGAAGCAATTGAAATTCAGTTTGGTTTGAAAGAAAATGAAGTGCGGGAAATTATGAGAAGGGAAATGAAGTCATCAAGTTTTAAGATGTGGCGCAAAAGAGTAAGCGGAATAACATACAGACCCTTTTTCTGAACTCCGAAGTAGTTAAGAAGTTTAAGTTAAAATTCTAATGAATAAAAACATTAAGATATGTTACTTTAATTGAAGAGCATTCTCAACCCTGCTGTTCCATAAAAATATGTTCCGGACAATCAACTCTTAACTCGGTACTTTTTAATTCCTGGTTTAATAGTTTGCAAAAATGCTTCTTCCCGCTTTCCGAAACCTGATAATATGAACAGGTAAAACACATTCGCTGAATGGTTATTATCTCCACCTTATTTAAATGACGAATAATTTCAATCAAACTAAGAAGCAGATTTTGTTTGTCATCATTGTGCAGTTTTTCAACTGGTGCCAGAAGCTGCTGAGCAAACAGTGCTGTTTTATTTGCAATGTTTTTTCCTTTGGCAGTCAGATGTATAACAAAGCTTCTGGTATCCCCGGGATCATATTCTTTCTTTATCAATTTCTTCTGCTCAAGAGACTTAATTGTATCACTAATAGTGGCTTTTGTCATATTAAATTCATTAGCGAGATAACTGACTTTCCTTTTTTCTTCACTGTGATGCAATAAAAAAATTAATGCCTGCACTTGTATAGGACTTAAAGAATGTTCAATACTTTCCTGCCATAACAGAACTCTGAATGCCTGGGATATTCTTTCCAGTGATGCAATAATTCTACTTTCAACACTTGTGTTCTGAAAATCTAAATCAAATACGGATTTTTTCATAAATTTTTCGAGATGTTTAGTTCCTGAATAATTTGTACAATATGAATATCGGTTTTATCTCTGAAGTCTTCATATCTGTATTCATCAAAATGCGCCCGCAAAAATAAAATCATTTCTCTCCGGGTCGGGTTATCAGGCAGTTCAGATGGGATTTCATCCATTTCAATTATATGAAATCCCCTTGATTCAATATCGGATTTCATTTTGTCTATCAAGGTTTCAATGTGGCAAAACTGACAATTCTTTACATTGATTTCCGCGCCGTCAATACCTTGTGATTTCAAATACTCATATGCGTATTTGTAAACTACTGCCGTTTCGCTGCTGCTATCAGGCACAACGACATCAAAGTGCAAAACATTGCCGTTGTCTTTTTTTATATACGAATCCCAAACTGCTGCTTTCATTTATCTCAACTTATTATTAAAAATTTTTTGAAACGAAACTTTGAAATAATTATTTCTTTTACCCAACATTTTATTATTTCAACCACAATAGTAAAGAAGGACCAGCCGGACACTATTTATTATAATATGATCCGGCTAATCTCACGATTAAAATTTATTCCTTCTCAGAATTCACCTTTATTAATATATGGGTAAGTCCATAGAATTACCGTAAGAGTTACTGCTTTAAACCATGCATTGTGCATACCGTCCACATCAGATTGCGTATGTGCCTTTTTACCAAGAAAAGATTTTATTGTTGCTGTAATTGGATAAATGAAAGCAGTCATATACCGGTAATGAATTATTGGAACGGTATCAACGGCATCAGTTTTATTTTTCTTTGTGCTGTGATGACGCTTTGCAATTTCGTGCTGGTAATTGAGCCAGTTCTGGTCGTAGGATTTCTGACATAGGTCTAGAATCCATTGCTTGAATCTTTCCCTTACTGCAGTAAGATAATCCATATTAGGTGCACCGTCTTTTGTGAAGTAATGTACCAAATGTTCATTACCGCCGACATAGCCGTACCACAAATCCAGGACTTCATTAGTTTGATCTTTCAGAACATCGCCTGCCATTTGCAGGTAGCGGTCGTCGTCATCAGACCACAAAAGAGTTTTCTTTAACAGAGCTAAGTCCTGCATTGTAACAGGTGATTGCTCTAAGGTCGGTTTACCGTAGTCATAACCCTTGATTTGTTCCATTTGTTACTCCTTTAATATTAGTGATAAATGTTTGCGGAACAAATATAGTTAGGATTCCTAATTATGTCAACTCTTCATTTTGATAATGTTAAGATTTAAGGAGAGAGAAATTTGCAAAAGAAAAACAAAGCATCGTAGCCCCCTTCTTTTCAAAAGCTGTTACTTAGCTCTCATCTTATTTCCCTTTGCATCGTGTGTTACTTCTGCAAGTCCAAGTTTTTCCATTAAAGGCGGAATATACATTCCAAACCTTCCGCGAAGTCCTTTCTTTAAACCATACCAACCCTTAACTGGATTTTTTTGTGAACGCCCCCAAGCTTCCACCGTCCCATCTTTTGCTGGTTTTTGTTCGTCCGCACTGCCAAGCTCCATCCAGTCACCGTGCTTTTTTAGCATTGCGTGAAGATCTTCAAGACAGCGATAGTCATAAAGTAAAACAGTTTTTCCGACAGTGCATACTAAAACTTCTTTGTCGTCTTTTTCATCAACGTGCATTGTGTATTCTGATGTTAATGGCGGTGTTTTTAAAACCAGTGGTTTTTCTTTTGTTCCGATTTTGTATTTCATTTTACATCTTTTTTTTAGTTAAAAAATATTATTTGATGAACCCACTAAAGTAAGAATCTCTTGCTTTGGTGGAACTTCAAGTCCGCCCGATTTTAATTGTTCCTGAAAACTTATAAAGGAAGGTAATTCGTTTAAAAGTTTCTGGTCTTCGTCTGACTTGAAAAAAGCAGTATGAATAAATGTTTTATTGTCCGCACTTAAACAAGCATTGTAGTTAATTCCTTTAGAATCAATTTTTTTTAATTCAGCCATAACATTTTTTATGTTAGCCTGATTTTGCTCGACAAATTCAGCTCTGGTAGTATATGTTACTTTTACTATTTTCATTTTGCTTGACTCTTATATAATTAATTTATTTAGAACTCATTTTTGATTCTGCTTCCTTTTTCAAGTCGGCTGCAAATTTTTCGAATGATTGGTCAAAGGAAGGAATCATTTTAGCAAATAATGGAAAGAGAGGTCCTCCAATTTTTTCAACCATTGAAAACGTTGTTGTCCCATTAGCATTTTTTGTCAACGCGTAAACCCGTTTACCCATCGCATCACCCCACACTAATCG
>DATIJX010000155.1:0-3362 GCA_035478175.1 Ignavibacteriaceae bacterium | reverse complement strand
ACCTAATACGTACCGAACCATATCGAATTCAGAATCTCTGAGATACTGCTGGTATAAAGGTGAAGTAAAGTGAGTTGTAATTTCACCGCTGCCTGATTGGCCTGTGTTATTCGAAATTAATAATTGAGTACGAAGCCAGACAGTTGATGGATTATCCTCAAACAAAACATCCTCCGGCATCTGATTAGAAATTGGTTTGCTGAATATTTCATTCATGTCATATTGGAATTCTACCGGAGGGATTATGCCTTGAAATCGGTATGACGAATCAGAAAGCTGGCTTTGATATGTTTCTTCGATCTGTGCATATAAAACACCCGATACAAAAGAAATCATAAAAAGTATTTTCAATCCGGTAGTCATATTCTTAAAAAATAAAAAAGCTGTGGACTCAAATTTTAAATCCACAGCTAAAAATAAATTAAGATGATTATTTCAACAAATATTTTTCGTAGAACAAAACTTCAGACCAGATGTAGTAGTCACGGTTAGTTTTCTTTCTGAAGCCATGTCCTTCATCCTTAGCGAGCAGATACCAAACCTCGCCGGCATTTTTTCTTACGACATCAACAATTTGCTCGGCTTCGGTATAAGGGACACGGGGATCGTTCAAACCCTGAACAACAAAAAGCGGTTTTGTAATTTTGTGTGCATTTGTTGTTGGAGAAATGCTGTTCAGAAATTCTCTCATCTCAGGATCTCGTTCATCGCCGTATTCAACTCTTCGCAAATCTCTTCTGTAATCCTGAGTGTTCTCAAGGAAAGTAACAAAGTTGCTTATTCCAACAATATCTACTCCACATTTAATTCTATCATTAAAGTTGAACATCGACGACAGCACCATATAACCGCCATATGAACCACCGTTTACTGCAACCCTTTTTGCATCAAGATCAGGCTGCTTTTCTATCCAGTCTAAAAGTGCACCAATATCTTTCACAGAATGTTCTCTGTTGTATCCGTTATCAAGTTCAAGATAAGTTTTTCCGTATCCTGTTGAACCGCGAACATTTGGCTCAATTATAGCAATACCCATTTCATTAATATAATATTGATTTATCGGAGCAAATGATGGTGTTGCCTGACCCTCTGGACCTCCGTGGATATCAATTACAACAGGATGCGGTCCTTTTCCTTTTGGCTTATAAATAAATGCTGGGATCATTCTTGGTTTGCCATCAACTTCATCAAATGTTGGATAGTGGATTAGTTCAGGAATCACAAACTCTGAAGTGTTCAATCCTCCAGCCTCACTGTAAGTCCATCGTTGAAGAGAATAGTCTAATAAATTCATTACAAAAATATCCCCTGGAGTTTGGGGCGTATTTAAAACGAGTGCAAGTTTTTTTCCATCAGGATGAAATGATAATCCATAAACCTGACCAACGGGAATTCCAGGTACTTTTTCATGTTTCATTGCTTTAGTATCGAGAAGATAAAGTTTACTCAAACCGTCTTCATTAACTGTGAAGGCAAGACTTTCACCATCATCTGAAATGGTCATAGATTCAACATCCCAATTAATATCTTCTGTTAAAGTAGCAATGGTTTTATTTTGCAGATCGTAGTAACGGAGTCTTTGAAACTCGCTCTTCTCATCAGAAGTAAAAAAGATTCCCTTGCCGTCTTTAGAAAATATGGTGCTGCCATAAGCAATCTTTTCGGGAGAAGGATTAACCTGTGTTAATGTTTTCGTGGCAATATCAAGAAGGTAGAAATAGCTTTCATTTGCTGAAATATATTTCCCTACAATCAGAGATTTATCATCCGGTGACCAATCTGCAGCACCCCATGCACCACCTTCACTCAAAACCATCTCGGCGTTTTCGGGGTTGTTAATATCTGCCACGTATATATCCCAGTCGGTTCCATTTCTCTTTGTGCTGAAGAAAGAAAATTTATCTCCTTTATTATTCCAGGAAACACCGCCGTTGCTGGATTTACCATCGGTCAGCATTTTGTAATTTCCATTATTTATATCAAAGGAGAATATCTGGTAGAATTCACCACCGCCGACATCTTTCGTAAAAAGAAAAATATTTTTGTTTTTATCGGGACAAAACGTTGCGCCACCAACCGGCTCAGGGAAAAAAGTAATTTGCTCTCTTGCACCGCCGGGCATTTTTACTTTGTGGAATTGCGCTGTTTCGCCAAAGCGTGTCGAGATTAAAATTCCTTCGTCATTATGAAGCCAATCCTGAAATGAAGCAGAGCGTGTGCTTTGATACTGAAAAATTCTGTCTTTAAGCTGTTGTGGAATTTCCGGAATGTTTTCTATGACAAGGTTACCAAGTTCTTTTCTTTCAATCTGAGCTAATGAATTTGAGATTGGAAGAAAGAGACAGAGGAGTAAAAAAATAGATAATGATTTTCTCATAAATATTTCCTTTTTAGTTATTAAAAGATTACAAGAAAAATTCTTAAAGTTATAATTAAAGTAAACACCCAAAATTAGCCGCTAAAAAACCTCAGGCACAAAATTCTGGTCTTCGATTGGCGGCCTAACGTAGCCAACTTCTCTTTGACGCGGCGGTAAAGCTATTTCTTCATGTGGAATATCGTCATACGGAATTAAGCTAAGCAGATGATTGATGCAATTAAGTCTTGCCCGTCTCTTATCATCTGCGTTCACCACGTACCAGGGTGCCTGCTTAATATCTGTGTGAGCAAACATAATATCCTTGGCTTTGGAATACTCAACCCATTTTGCACGTGATTCCATATCCATTTCACTGAGCTTCCATCTTTTTGTTTTGTCTTTTATCCTGTTTTGAAATCTGGTTTCCTGTTCATCATCGCTTATAGAAAACCAGTATTTAACCAGCTTTATTCCTGAACGAACAAGCATTCGCTCAAACTCCGGGCAGGATCTCATAAACTCTTTATGCTCTTCATCATTACAGAAACCCATAACGTACTCAACACCAGCACGATTATACCAGCTTCTGTCAAACAGAACCATTTCACCTTCGGCAGGAAGTTGAGCTACATACCTTTGGAAATACCATTGTGTTTTTTCTCTTTCGGTGGGAGTCGCTAATGCAACAACGCGGCAAATTCTGGGATTTAATCTCTGGATAATTCTTTTTATAACACCTCCCTTACCTGCTGCATCGCGTCCTTCAAAAATTACTACCACTCTAAGCTTGTTATCGTGAATCCATCTTTGCAGCTTGACCAATTCAACCTGGAGCTGGCGGAGCTGCTTTTCATAAACACTCTGAACAATCTTTTTCTTCTTTTCAGGTATTACGTCCAGGTAAGCAGAATGCTTTTCCTCTTTTTTCGATTTACTTTTTTTCTTTTTGCTCATTACCTCTCCAAAAAGTTTTATTAAAACTCTGTATGATTAATTTTAATTT
>DATIJX010000154.1:0-5355 GCA_035478175.1 Ignavibacteriaceae bacterium | reverse complement strand
TAATATCATTTCTTCAAGAGATATTCCGCCGTGCTGAAATGTATCTTTGTAATGGCTTAGATATTTATGATAATCAGTTGGATAAACAAAATAGTAATCTTCTTTTGCAATGATGTAATTAATTGTAACACCGCGTTTAGGCAGTTTATATTCCTCAGCATTTTTAATATATACGGCATGCTTATCATCAACTTTAAGATTTCTTCCGTACTTAAACCTGAGGTTTGTCGATGCTTCCCTGTCGCCGAGAACTTTTGCACCACGCAGCGAACGAATGCTGCCGTGGTCAGTTGTTATAACTATTTTTACTTTATCCATTTTTGCAATTGACTTAAGAGTACCCAGTAAAGATGAATGCGTAAACCAGCTATTGGTCAATGAACGATATGCTGGTTCATCGGGCGCAATTTCTTTAAGTATGTCAGAATCAGATCTTCCGTGTGCGATCATATCCAGAAAATTTACTACCACAGCAGTGAAGTGGTTGTTCTTGTATGATAAAATATTCTGCTCGAAATTTCTTCCAACTTCAGGATCAATAATCTTTATGTATTTCAAATCGTTTCTGAGTTTAATCCTCTTCCTATCCAACAATAGCTGAAGCAGTTCCTTTTCATATTTATTCATACTATTCTCATCATCATCCTTACCTGACCAAAGATCTGGATAATATTTTTCTATCTCCGAAGGGAACAAACCGCTGAATAGAGAATTCCTTGCATAAGGTGTAGAAGTTGGAAGAATACCATAATAATATTCTTTTTCAATTTTGAATAAGTCACGCAAATGTTTTTCCAGAACCATCCACTGATCCATTCTCAAACAATCAAGTACAAAATAGAATACACTCGTACCTTCATTCTTTAAATGCTTAAGGACGTACTTCTCAGTTATTTCTGTTGTGAGAGTTGGAGTGTAAGCATCACCGATCGAGTTAATCCAGCCTCTATAATTTTTCTCAACAAACTTTGAGAATTCTTTATTCGCTTCCTTTTTCTGATCATTTAAAGTCTGGTGAAGGCCAATTTCAGGATGAGTATCCAACTCAATTTCCCAGTTGACAAGTTTTAAATATAGATCTATCCATTCAGCAAAATCAGGATTGGTTGACAGTGCGCGGGATATCTCATTAAAATCCTGGAGATAGTCTTTGGCAGCGTACTGACCGGAAATTTTTTTTCCTTCAAGAATTTTTTTGCACACCAGCAAAACCTGGCTGGGATTAACCGGTTTGGTAAGATAATCTGAAATTCTTCCGCCGATAGCATCATTCATCAAAGTTTCTTCTTCACTTTTTGTGATCATAACTACCGGAATGTTCTGATTTATATCCTTAATTTGAGCAAGCGTTTCAAGCCCGCCCATTCCTGCCATCATCTCATCAAGAAAAATAAGATCGTAAGATTTTTCTTTAACAGCTGCAATTGCGTCCGAGCCATTCATTGCTGTATCAACCTCGTATCCTTTTTCAGAAAGGAATATTATGTGCGATCTTAATAAATCAATTTCATCGTCAACCCAGAGGAGCTTTTTCTTATTCATTATTTTCTCTTTCCTTGCAAAGCAATTTAAATTTTTCTTTTAGAAAGTTATTAAAAAGAAGTGATAAATGATATTTAGGAATTATTGTATCACTATGTTAACGTCCAGACCGGCTTCATTCGTTGTAGTGGGAGGAATTCTGGCAGCACCTTCCGGTTCAACCGTTGATCGTTTGTAAAAGATTGATAGAGATACTTTTGAACTTATAGTGTATTTTATTCTCGGTTCAATTGTAGTTCTGGTGGTTCCATCCTGTGGAATTCCTTCCTCTGTAAAATTATTCATCTCGTAACGAACAACTGAATTTTTTGTGCTCGTGTATGAAATCAGAAATTCAACATCATTTTTTAGTGATACTCCAAACAACGGTACATCAAAACCAGCTTTAGAAAAACTTGCTGTAAAACCAATATCCTGTGAAGATGTTTCATTGATATTAGATGTGCTTGCACCGAGATCGTAAGTTGTTCTTGATGAAAACTTTATACTTCCGTTCATGTTGCCGCCCCATATTTGCCCAAATGTAATATTCAAACCAGCAAATGGAGTGAATCCATATTCGATTCTTTGAGTTTGAATTTCCTGATTACCTTCACTTGTTAGCTTCCATCCTTCCGTATAACTCGAACTATATGCGTGATCAAGAGATATTCTTTCAGCAAGTGATTTAAAGAAAAGTATTTTTTCCAGGCCATCCCAGGTTATTCTCCAGTTGGCACGCGGTATATATTCATTTACATCACTGAACATTGGTAAACTTGAAAGTAGCGGCAGTGTTTCAAAACCTTCAACAAAAGCATCAGAAAGACTCCTGCGTGGATCCTGTGCATTCGGATTGTATAACGCAAAAACTTTTTGAATTCCCGACTCAACTAATGGCAGACTTGGCGGCAAAGAAAGAAATGATCTTGTTAAACTACCTGTGGCAGTAGTGTTAGTAATTGTGATATTTCCAAAACCATCAGAATTCAGAGAAACATTTTTATTCTCTGACCAATTCACGTTCCAGTTTATATCAATCTTGGCACCTTCCCATAGTGGTCTGGCAGTTTTAAAATCGATGCTATTTTTTTCAGAGTACAAATCACTAAGATTCGTGTTAGAATTTGGTGAAAAAGCTCTTGGTCCCACATCACTGCTTAAACCAAGCTGAAAAGCACGCGAAGGTCCGTTTGCATCATCTTGAGTTATCCCCCAAAAATTATAAAAGCCGGTGCCTGTTCCTTTTATACCAGATTTAGAAACACTATAATCGTGAGTATAATTAGTTGTGAAATTTTCCCAATCAAAAAAGACATACTTAATCGTCGAAACTAGAAATTGGAACGCCCGGCCGATAGATGAGGGTTTATCCGAAATAACAACTTTATTGGTATCTGATAATTCACCCTCATCAATATCTTGTTTTTTAGTTGTTGAACCTGCAGGTTCTTCTTTACCAAATAATGGTTCAGTAAGGGATTTCCAGCGAAGAATCATTCCGGCTGTGAACTTCTGATTATTACCTGCACTTCGACCAATTTCTTCTTGTCTTAAATCATAATCCCAGCGATATCCAACGGAATAACCTGCATTGAGTGTAAAATAGCGATTGATATCCCAGAGTGATGGAAGTTTTGGAGTTGTTCTCACATCAAATGACTGCTGGTAACGATAATCTCTTCCAAAGCCTGCACCACCAACAATGTCATCCCAAATTTCTCCTTCGGGCCTTTCATTACCTAATGAATCAAGTAGAATATCAGCGAGTGAAGAATTCATATTAACGTTATAGTTCACACTTAAATTAATTAATCCGCCTTCAGTAAGTTTCCAGTTAAAGCTGAAACCTCTTCCGGTAGTAAAATCCTGCGAGACAATTGCACTTGTTGGCACATTGGGTCTTGGTCTGGTCTGGCTGCTATTCCTGTTGCGGTTAGCAGTAACATTTGCAGAAAAGTTCTGTGGTGCAAAGTATATTTTCAAATCTTTATAATCTTTAAACAAAGAAAAAACAATTCCGACAATCGGCAGGTCGGACAATTTAACATGCAGGTCAGGACTAAAGTTAAAAGCATAATTTGTACTTGCATTCCACAGCCAGCTATTTGCTTCAAGTACTGTGGGACTTCTGTTAAACCTGTTATTATAGTTAAAACCAAAACTTAAAGCATTCCAGGTATCTCTAACGTACCAAACATCAGTCGGAAGTTTCAATTTTATATTTGATGAAGAAATTGAGTTGGTAACAGTAAGAGTTTGAGTTTCAATAAAAAGATCTTCCGGAGTTTGTTTATATCCTGTTGAATCAGGTTCTATGTTTTCCAATTGCTTCGCAGCTTCATCAACTTTAACATCGGTACCGGGAATATAAAGCGGTTTACCGAGTGACTCTGTGTGGGAATAATCTATCTTGAGATTGCTTTCCTTCATATTGAAAGGTACGAGCTTCAATACATCAAGATTAGTTTGAACTGCCCAGTTCTGGTTCTCCACCCTTGAACCAAATCGTTCTGAAAGCCTGTGAAAGTACGGATCTGTCTTACTCATATTAAAATTCACAGTCATCAGATCGGCAAATTTAAGTGATGTACTGAAGGTAAACGCCTGTCCAGGTGTATCATCTGCACCAACAACCCTTAATTCGTTAATCCACACTTCACCTGAGAGAGGTCCCGAATTAAAAGTTGGATCATCTATATTAAAAACTCCAACGGAAAGAAATTTAATTGAGGTTAGAGTAGGTTTCCCTTTCAAAACATAAAAGTGACCAGGCAAACCGGGAACAGGTATTTTAATTCTGCCAGTAGAATCTGCAACTGCCGCTGCTACTTTAATTGCTGTAAGATCACTAAATGTAATTGAAATGCTGTTCCAACCAGAGTCTACAGGCTGACGATATTCATAATAGTTTGCTGTATCAGTACCAAATCTGAAGAAAGCTTCTGAAGAATATTGACCAGTTAGAGGATTAGCATAAGATAATTTTCCCGCACTTTTATCAAGTTCACCATGAACAAATAATTTCATCTCTGTATAACTGAAAACATCAAGCGGACGGAAAAGATATTTTACCGCTTCTCTCGATTCTCCATCAGGTAAATCAGTGTAAACCAAACTCAGTGATTGTTCGTTGTTATATATTTCTTCATCCGGACGAGTTCTATCTCTTTCTCTGAATACTCCCGGAGGGCTCGTGTATCTCTGATTCTCCTCATAGCTTACAACAGACACTGCAAGCACACTATCTTCCACAATTAATTTCTGCCACTGATTACCGACCAGATTAAATTCTGTTATTCTTACATGAACAACAGAATCTACACCCTGTATATATAGCCTTATAGTTTCAACATTTGAAAAGCTTGGACTGCCAATTATAGCTGATGTATCTTTAAGTGGTATCCGGTATAAGAACCAGTTTGAGCTTGTAAATCCACCGCCAGCAAGAAAAGGATTTGAAGCAGTGTCTGTAGTTAATGGAATCGTATAACGATAATAGTTGTTCGCAAGATCCACCGATCCGTTTCTGTTTAAGTCCTCGGTATCAGGCAGTAAACCTACGTCCGTTAGTACAGCATTTCCTTCAGTACCATTAATATTGAAATAGTCAAAGATTGATACCGGATTACCAGTGAATATAAAGTTATCTCCCGCTGGATCTGATTTTGTGCTTGTATATTCAATTCTTTCCTGTGCATCAAAAAAGCCATCCAGTCCGGTGTCTTCACCTTCATCAATAGCATCATTTAAATTTTTATCTTCTGTATTAAGTTGATTGTTTGGAATTACATCTTCACTTATAACACCTAAATCTAAATTCAATGTGGCTCC
>DATIJX010000153.1:0-48569 GCA_035478175.1 Ignavibacteriaceae bacterium | reverse complement strand
CCATTCCGGTAGGTATAGTCGTGTCTGTATTTTGTGCCGCTATGAATTCTATACTTGTATCCAGGTTCTACGTAGTAGTTATACACGTAAGGATCATAGAAATAATTGTAATTCACAAAGTGCCAGTGATAGTAAGGAGTGTAGTATACACTGGTAAAGAAAATTCCAACAGAGACTGAGAACACAGCATAAGGATGCAGAGGAGCCCAGCCAATGTAGTTGTTATCATATCTCCATTCTACCCATGCCGGAGCCCATTCATAGTCAGGATACCAGAGCCATCCATAATAATCATCATAGTACCATCTGCCATAATGATATGTAACATGCCCGAAAGGCTCATACGAATCCCAATACCAGCCGTCATAAGTCCAAACCCATCTTCCGACATTATAAGGCATCCAGTTAGTGCGAATTATTGTAGGTCTCCAAACAACAACTCCATAATCAACTTCAATCCATGATCCGTATGGAGCGAGTTGTGTGTAGAAATATCCACCCACCCCGTGATTATGTCTTTTTGCTTCCGCATTAAAAGTTACTGCGACAAAAAGAACTACTGCAAGAATTATGATCCGTTTCATTTTACACCTCCGTGTTATGTTTTACAGTTCGTAAAGTTCAACGAAGGTGCCAACAGTTTATATTTGATTTTATTTGATTTTGAGCTGAATAAGAAGGTTTCGTGTCTATTAAATTAGACAGAGAGAAAGAGAAGTGTATGCTGAAAAACTATCGCTTAACTTTTCTAGCCTTCCATAAGTAGTTTCCAAATGCACCGACTAGCCCGGTAAAAATTATGTAGGGGATCTGAAATATTTCTGCAATAAATAAATATTTTAACTGAAGATTGTTGAAAAGTATTTCTTTCCCTTTATAAAGAATTCGAAATTCAAAAATAAATTTAAATAGAAATGCACCGAGAAATGAAAGTAGAAAGATGGGATGATAAAATAATCCAAGAATTAGCTGTGCAATCAAACCAACATAAAATGCATAAATTAGAATGAGCTTCAACACAAGACTCTTATTGTTATAAAACAATCCCTTGCTAGCCCATCTTTTTCTTTGTTGATAGAATTCCCCGATTGTTTTATTAGCTGATGTTTTAACAATTGCTTTTTTATCTATGCAGAATTTCACTTTGAAGTCGGAATCTTTTGCAATTTTTTGCATTAGAAGTTCATCATCACCTGAAGATAAATTCATTTGATCTTTGAAGCCGCCGACTTCGTCAAATACTTTTTTTCTATATGCAATGTTTGCAGCGTTACAAATTGTCGGATGACCAGAACCTATCAGTCCAGCACCGCAAAGAACTAAACCGGCAAATTCCAGCTTCTGAAATTCTGAGAACAAACCATCATCTGTTTCAAACTCAACAGGACCTGAAACAAACCCTGTCACGGAATCAAAGGATAGTACTAATGATTTTAACCATTCCTCATCGTGGACACAATCTGCATCAGTAGTTACGATGATGTCCCCTTTTGCATTTTCTATACCATATCTGACTGCTCTTTTTTTATGAGCATTTATTGAGAATTCATTTGGGACAGATAACACTATGATATTATTCTTTTTAATATTAGTCTTTAATAACTCAAAAGAATTATCCTCTGAGGAATCATCTACATAAATAACTTCAAATTTTTCCTGAGGATAAAACTGAGATTCAATTGACTTAAGACTTGCCAGGATATTTTCTTCTTCATTTCGAAATGGAATTATGATTGATATGAATTCATACGGGAGTTTTTCGTTTGCAGTTAAAGTTAAATTTTTTAATCCTCTGAAGATTCTCTGCAGAAAGAAAAGATAATGAAGAAGAAATAATAGAAATGCAGAAAGTAGTAAAATCAGGCCCAATGAATTACTTATCATTTTTTCTTAAGAACATTCCAACGCCAATTAAAGCTGGAACAAGCAGATTGATAATGAAAAGAAAAATAGATGCATTAAAACCAACTGAAGCAGTTTCCCCCATCTGCGTTAGAAAATAAACTGAAGCACCTTCCCTGATTCCAAGTTCCCCGAAAGAAATGGGTGGAATAATTGTTTTGGCAAACATAATTAGGTTCGCAGCCCAGAGATAATGAATAAAATCAAAATGATTTGAAAATGCACTTACGAGCAGAGCATACTGAATCAAAAAACAAGAGTAAAACAAAAATGATATGACAAGCATCTTAAAAAAGTAAGTCCTATCAAGACTTTCGAAAATTCTCATCTTTTCAAGAAAAGGTTTTAGCTTAACTGATGAATTAAGCTTCGAAAATAAAATGCTATTCCAGAATTTATTACTAAGCAGCAGAATGATTAGCAAGTAGAAAAATGTAAAGATCAGAATGAAGAGAGATAAAACGATATAGATAGATACGTTGTAATAGAAATAAATAAAAAATAGACTCGAAATAGAACCGAGCGATGCAACCATCAGCAGAGGGAAGAATTTATCAATCAGTGTAGCAACTGTAACCTGGACAATTGATTTATCTCTGAATTCAATTCCTCTTCCAAAATATTCTCCGATACGTAACGGTGTGATTATCCCTGCGGAGAAACCATAAAACAATGAACGAAATACTTTGAACCTATCCTTTACACCGAGCACTTCAACACAAGTTAATCGCCACTTTGAGTATTGCAGAAAAATATTTAGGACACCTAAAAGTAAGACAATTCCGATAATGGCAATGTTTGCTTCCTTGACTGCAAGAATAATTTGATTGTACTCAACAGAGCTTATCAGATAATAAAGCAATCCTGCCGAGATGATAATTTTGGCAGCAATGATGATCGTGTTCTTACTCAGAAAACGAAAACTAAAAGTGCCAACATTTGTGTTTTTATCGGTCATAAATATTCTATTGCTCTATCTCAAATATATTAACTTTTAATCCTTCAGTACAGTTTGTGCACATGGAAACAGATTTCCTGTTAGAGAGTACTTGTTGTCTAAAGTTGGAATACCTTTCAGATTTCCAGACATCTCCAAACGCTCTTCCATTAACAATTCCGATTTCATTTGATGCATCCTTGTCAAAGCAGCATGGAACAACTCTACCATCCCAGGTTATTACAGAAGTTCTCCATAAAGCAAAGCAATGGTTTTTGATTTCATTTTTTATTTTGAAGGAATGGTCATCAAGAGTATATCGTTGGTACTTTTTATTTGTTGGAAGAAATTTAACTGCGTTTTCATATGAAGATATTTGCATTGTCTTAAACACAAGCTTATCTACACCAACTTCCTTACAGTATTTTCTCACCTCATCCATTTGATGTTCATTCTGTTTCATCACGATAAATTGAAATTCAACGAAAGGTTTTTTTAAGCCTCTTTCTTTTTTATGTTTGATTAAAGATCTGAGTCCAGAATCTGCCTGCTCGAATGTTCCTCCTACACGGTACGTCTGATAACTTTCCTCATCAAGTCCATCTACGGAAAAAATGAGTTTATCAGGAGCATTATCAAGAACCAGATCGACGTTTTTTTCATTCACAAAGTGTCCGTTTGTGCTGATAGAAACATATACTTTCTTATTCTGAGCATATTTTATCATCTCAGGAAGATTTTTATTTATGTATGGTTCTCCTTGAAAAAATAGCTGGATATAAAAACCAGTCGCACATATTTCATCAATAAGCTTTTTGAAATCTTCAGTTTTGAGTAAGCCGAGTGGTCGAGTCAAAGTACCTAATCCGGAAGGACATTCGGGGCACTGAAGATTACAATGGTTTGTTGGTTCAATGGAATATGAGATCGGCATTCCCCAAACAACAGGCCTTCCTAAAATCCTGGATAGTTGAAATGAACAGACTATTTTTAAAGTATTTGCAGCTCTTCTTACTGTGAAGTACTTTAATAAATTTATTTCCAAAGGATCAAACGAATTTTGTTAATCATTAAATTAAAAATAGGAAAAGGAGTACTAACCTGAAAGATTTCCCTTTTTAAAATAGCTGTTAAAACAGTATCTTTCGACCCAGAATCTCACCAATTCATTCACTGAGGAACATATGTACATTAATTTTAGTGACATACCGGGGCATCAAAATCTTTTCCTGGATTACCTATATGAATTTGAAAATGTTTCTGATTTCTACACAAACGATTTCAGGAACAAGGAGAACTATCTTAAGATATTTAAAAATGTCGCTGAAAACAGACGTGATCTTTCCCAAACTATCAGCGAATTATTATCCAGACAATATTCTCAACTTGATCCTTCGAACTTAACCCGGCAGAATATAAAAAAGCTTTCTGATAAGAAGACACTCGCAATTGTAACCGGGCAGCAGCTTGGAATTGTAGGAGGACCTCTTTATACCTTTTACAAAATTATTACCGCAATAAAACTAAGCCGATTTCTTTCTGAAAGATATGACGATTACAACTTCGTGCCGGTTTTCTGGCTTGAAGCTGACGATCATGATTTTAATGAAGTCAGATCTGTAAAAATTATTGATGATGGAAATTCTCTTTTAACTCTTGGTTACAAAGAAGAAATAGCTGAAGATGATTTGAAACAAAGTGTTGGATTAATAAAACTTGATAGTTCAATCAACGAATTTTTTGACAAACTAAACAGCAGTATCAAAGAAACAGAATTCAAGTCAGTAATATTCGATCGCTTGAAGAACTTTTACAAAGAAGGCAAATCATTCAAAGATGCTTTCAGAGATCTCGTCTTCAATTACTTTGATGAGTATGGATTATTAATATTTGATCCTCAGGACAGTGAAGTTAAAAAATTGCTTAAGCCAATATTCAAAAAAGAAATAACAGATTTCAGAATTCATACCGAGCAGCTTGTGCAAGTTAGCGCAACACTTGAAGAATTATACCACGCTCAGGTAAAAGTAAAACCAGTCAACTTATTTCTGAGGGTTGATGAAGGAAGATATTCAATTGAACCTGTTGAGAATGAATACCGATTGAGACGAAAAAGAAAAAGCTTTACCCAGGAACAATTGCTTGAGCTGCTTGAAAATGAACCAGATAAATTTAGCCCGAATGTATTGTTGCGACCAATTTGCCAGGATTACTTATTCCCGACCGCATTTTATATTGCCGGACCCAGCGAAATATCATACTTCGCTCAGATAAAGCCGTTGTACGAGCTTTATAATATTGCCCAGCCGATGATATACCCTCGCTCATCGGCAACAATTTTGGAAAATTCAATTGCTAATTCTCTTGAGAAATATTCTGTGGGAATGAACGATATATTCATTGATGTTGAGAACATTAAAAAGAGGATAGTAAACTCAGTTGAGGAAAGTTCCGTTGACGAAATGTTCGATGGAATATCAAGTCAAATAGAATCAACATTCGACCAACTGAAGGAAAAATTAATAGATCTTGATAAAACAATTGCTGATTCAAGTAATAGGTATCGGGATAAAATAATCAGCACAGTAAGCGAGCTGAAATCAAAGGCAGAAAAAGCTCAGCAGAAAAAATATGAGGTTACATTAAGACAAATTGATCGTGCGGCTGTTAATCTGTTCCCCAATTCAAATTTGCAGGAACGCGAAATCAACTTTATTTATTTTGCCAATAAGTATGGAGAAGAATTTCTTAAGAAGATTTTTGATGAGCTGCAGATAAATAAATTTGAGCACCAGATAATTAAAATTTAACTGCTGATTGATTTTAGTTGTTTAAGAAAATCCGGATTAGAAACGGAGACCGATTCAAAACCTTCCACTTTTCCACCATCTATTAGAAGAGATGATAATATCGAGAACGTCATTGCAATTCGGTGATCGGCAAAACTATCAAATGGTTCCGAGATTTGCTTCATCTTGCCCGAAACGCTGAAGCCATCATCAAATTCCACGACATCAAGTCCAAGTTTTAATAAATTTATACAAATGGCTTTTATTCGATCTGATTCTTTTACTCTTAGTTCTGCTGCACCTCTTAGTTCGAAAACCCCTTCAGCAAATATTCCGGCTATAGTGAGAATTGGAATTTCGTCAATTATGAGTGGAATAATTTCATTACTGATATGAATATTAGCAAGCTCACTAGATTTTACAATTACATCGCCAAAGATTTCATTATTTGATAATCCCCTTTCATTAATTTGAATTTTACCACCCATACTCTTCAGGATGCTTAAACATTTAATCCTGGTTGTATTTAGAGAAATATCTTTAATCATCAGTTCTGAATTTTTTGCCAGCAAAGCTAGCACTATAAAAAACATTGCAGATGATATGTCACCAGGGACAAAGTATTCTTTGGGTTCAGGATAATTATTTCTCGAAATAAAAGATTCAATTTTAGTTCCCACTCTTTCGATTGATAATCGCAATAAATTTTCAGTATGATTTCTCGTCGGAGTCGATTCAATTACACTGGTTTGTGCTTCAAGATGTAATCCAGCAAGAAGAACTGCACTTTTAACCTGAGCACTTGCAACAGGCATATTGTAATTTATTGCTCGCAAATTTTCTGAAGGAAATATTTTTAAAGGAAGTTTTCCGTTATCACTTTCAATTATGGCTCCCATCTGATCCAAGGGCTCAATGATCCTTTTCATAGGTCGGGAAGAAAGCGAAACATCTCCTGTTATCACTGACTCAAAATTTTGTGCCGCCAGAATTCCTGTTAACAATCTTGCCGTTGTACCTGAGTTCCCTGATTCAAGTGGAGATACAGGCTTTTTATAACCTTTGTATCCCATACCGTTAACTATAAATTCTTTCTCATTAAATTTAATTACAATTCCTAATGCATGAAGACAACTAATTGTTGATTTAACATCATCACTGTCAGAAATATTTTTTATATAAGATTTACCGTTAGCGAGAGAAGAGATTAAAAGTGCACGATGAGAAATGGACTTATCTCCCAAAAGAGACAATGTGCCTGAAACTTTATTAATTGTATTAAAGGACTGAATCATTTGCAAGAAATTTTATTTTTTAGCCCATTCATCAATCAGTTTTTTCAACTCTTTTGAGGTCATTTCACTTTTCTCATAAAATCCTTTAAGACTTCTTTGCCTTAGTGCTTCGTAAATACAAATTGCTGCAGATACAGATACATTCAAGCTCTGGACCATTCCAAACATCGGGATATAAAATCTTTCGTCTGCCATTTCCTCGGCTTCCTTAGTTAGCCCTCGATGCTCATTACCAAAAACAATTGCTGTCTTTTTAGTGAAATCGAGTTCGTAAAGACTTTTTGAATCAGCATTGAGTGATGAAGCATAAATTACAAACTTTTCTTTTTTAAGTTGATTGTAGCATTCATCAACTGATTTATACTTATCTCTTTCAATCCATTTGTATGCAGAGGCAGAAGATTTCTTACCTATCTTCGGAAATTTTTCAACATTATAAACTAATGATACTTTAGGTACTCCGGCTGCATCACAGGTGCGGAAGATCGCACTAACATTATGAGGATCGTGGATGTTTTCGAATACAACGTGGAGAGAAGGCTGTCTTTTTGAAACAACCCATTTGATTTTTTCAATTCTCTTTTCAGTTCTGAAATATGAATCAGACACTTTTATAGAAAACTAATTTGTAAACGGAATGGTTTTTCACACTTCTAGCTTTGTCAAGTTTGAATTTCTTAATGTCAGTCTTCAAATAGAAAGCAGCTAATTCAAGAATTTTTGATAAGACAGTATCTTCATCGTGAGCCCAGCTTTCACAGCCGCTTAGTGAGGGAATTTCTGCGGTATAGCCATCGTTAGTCTGTGTAACAACAACGTCAAGTATCATTGTTCAAACAAGCACAAACTTAACTTGAAACAATTTTAACACTTGCACTTGCACCAATTCTATCAGCACCGGAAGCTATCATTGCTTCAGCTTCTTCTTTAGATCTGATTCCACCAGCCGCTTTCACTCCAATTGAACTTCCGACAACATATTTCATTAAAGCAACATCACCAACAGTTGCACCGCCTTTGCTGAACCCTGTTGATGTTTTTACAAAATCAGCACCAACCTTTTTGCATATCAGACAGGCTTTAACTTTTTCTTCGTCATTTAAAAGTGCTGCTTCAATGATTACTTTCACTAATGAGTTATTACTTTTCGCTGCCAGTACTACCTGTAAAATATCACTTTCAACATAATTATAATCTCCGGCTTTTAATCTTCCAACATTTATTACCATATCAATTTCAGTAGCACCGTTCTGAATTGCTTGATCAGTTTCAAATTTCTTTACTTCAGATGTATTTGCTCCTAGTGGAAATCCAACCACTGTACATACTCTTACTTCTGTCCCTTTTAATAATGAAGCGCACAGAGAAACATAACCGGGATTCACACAGACAGAGGCGAAATGATATTTTTTTGCCTCCTCACAAAGCTCTGTTATCTCTGCAGGTGTTGCATCAGGTTTAAGCATTGTGTGATCAATTTTTGAAGCAATGTTTTTATCTTTAAGTGAGTTACCAATTCCCTTTCCTGCTGCAATTCTTGATGCACCAACATCAACAATGTTTTTAACTGTTTTTGGCTGAGTGATAACATTTGTTTCCCAGCCTTTACAGGAATCTCCATAACAGTAATAGTCTTTTAGAACTTTCTCAAGAAATTCCTGAGAAACATCCTCATCTGATATTTTATGGTTCTTGTTATTCATCTATTGTAAATCCCATTTTTCTTTTTGGCGGATCAGAAGGAGTAATAAGTTGATTAATTACATCAAATATAGCTTGAATCTGTTGATCGTGAGAATCGATTTTAAATTCCAGCTCTTTTAATTTTTGAGCAAGCTCTTTATGAGTTGAAAGTATTTCTCTTAGTTTAACAAATGCTCGCATAATCTGAATATTTACTTTTATTGCTTTCTTGCTATTCAACACGCTTGAAAGCATTGCAACACCTTGTTCTGTAAAGGCATAAGGAAGTGAACGTCTAATACCACCCCAACTTGAAGTCACAATTTGTGACTTCAAGTTTTCGAATTCTTTCTTTGATAATTGAAACATAAAATCTTTTGGGAAACGGTCTATATTTCTTCTTACTGCTTGATTCAATACTTTTACTTCAACTTCATATAACCCGGCTAAATGAGTACTCAACATCACTTTCTGATTTCTAATCAAAAAGATTTTTTTCTCAATTCTTTCTATTAGGGCTACTTCAGCTTTTACAATTTTATTTTTCATAGTATCTCTTTTGTTTGTGGTCGCAAAATGCGACCTTAAAACTTATTCGCCATACTTCAAAAACCCTTCATAAGTATTTTTTAAAAGCATTGCTATTGTCATTGGTCCCACTCCACCAGGAACAGGAGTAATATAAGATGCTTTCTGCGATACTTCGTCAAAGTCGACATCACCGACAAGTCGATAACCCTTTGAGGCTGTGTTGTCTTCAACACGGTTAATACCAACGTCAATGACAACCACTCCGTCCTTTACCATATTACCTTTTACAAACTTCGGAGAACCCATCGCCGCGATAAGTATATCAGCTTGCTTTGTATAGTACGAAACATCCGGAGCGGCAGAATGACAAACTGTTACAACTGAATTTGCAAATTCATTTTTCTGAAGCATGATATTTGCAATTGGTTTGCCAACAATGTTGCTTCTTCCCAACACTACAAGATGTTTTCCTTTTGTTTCAATTTTATACCTGATAAGCAATTCCTGTATTCCCGCTGGTGTGCAGGAACGAAAAGCTGGTTTACCAATAACAAGATTCCCAACGCTTATCGGGTGAAAACCATCTACATCTTTTTTAGGAGAGACGGCTTCTATCACTTTATCTTCGCTGATATGCTTTGGCAGCGGTAATTGAACAAGTATGCCGTGATATTTTTTATCGATGTTGTACGATCCGATTAGTTGAAGTAAATTCTCTTCATTCATCTCAGCGGGATATTTTTCTGTTTTGGCTCGCATACCAATTTCTTCACAAGCTTTAGCTTTATTCCTAACATAAATCTCTGAGGCGGGATTATCGCCAACAAGAATCGCAACTAAGCCGGGCACATCACTACCTGAAGATTTTAGTTTTTCGATATCAGATTTTAATTCATTCCTGATATCCTGCGCTATTTTTTTGCCATCAAGAATTATCATTGTTCAATTGTCTTAATAAATTCTGGAAATAAAATTCTTTCTATTTGAATAGTTTTACCTGAACTCGAATCAATCTTTAGAAAAACGCCACAGAGATGAACATCGTTTGTTGCTGCTTCGTACTTCTGTGGAGTTTGATATAAAAACCTGTTTACCGCAGCTTGTACTTTCATCCCGACAACAGAGTCATATGGACCTGACATCCCAACATCGGTGATATAGCCTGTCCCTTTAGGCATTATATGTTCATCAGCAGTTTGAATATGTGTATGCGTTCCTATAATCGCACTAACTCTTCCATCGAGGTAGTGAGACATCGCAATTTTTTCTGCGGTTGCTTCTGCGTGAAAGTCCACAATAATTACTTTTGTTTCTGTGTTAAGTTTGTTCAACACCCAATCGGCAGAACGGAATGGACAATCGATTGAAGCCATAAAAGTTCTTCCCTGAAGATTTACTACAGCTACTTTTCCTTTTTTAGTTTCGGCAACATAGTAACCGTTGCCGTAAGTTCCTTTTGGATAGTTTAACGGTCGTAATGCTCGTGGTTCCCTTCTAAGATAGTCCTGAGATTGATGTTTATCCCAGGTATGATTTCCCCCGGTCAGAACGTGAACTCCAAGATCAAAAAGCTGGTTGCCTTCTTTATCTGTGCAGCCTTTACCTTCCGAAGCGTTTTCAGCGTTTGCAATAACAAGATCGGCTTTGTATTTCTGAATGAGTCCGGGCAGCCAGGTTTGGACAAGATCCATTCCCGGTTTTCCTACTATGTCACCTATGAAGAGAATATTAATTGTGGGCATATAAGTGTGAATTTTTGGTGCAAAATATAGCTATAATTAAATGTAAATATAAAGAAAGTATTCTATGAAAATTCAGAGTAAAGATTTTTTGAAAGTATGAAAGTTTAACTTTAGTTTTACCTTATGATTACCTCAGAACTTCCATCAACTCTACTCAAAGTAACAGAATTCAGTGTGCTTGATGTTGAGACTACCGGACTATCTGCTAGAAATAATCGTGTAATTGAGATTGGAATTGTAAGGGTTAAGAACTTAAAGATTACAGATAAATACACAACTTTAATAAATCCCGGCTGCGATATTCCTTACTTCATCACTCAGTTTACAGGAATTTCCAATAGTGACGTGGCCTATTCACCTAGCTTTTATGATACTGCAGAAGAGATAGAAGAGTTTATTGGTAATTCGATAGTAAGTGGACACAACTTAAGTTTTGATGAAGGATTTTTAAGTTGTGAATTCGCAAGAAACGGCTTTGAACCATTAAGTAATCTGTCAGTCTGCACATTAAAACTTTCAAGGAAAATCTTTCCATCCTTAAAAAGCAAATCATTAGGATCCGTATCCGAATATCTTGGAATTAAAAACAGAGATTCACACCGTGCTCTCTCAGATGCTGAAGCTACGGCACAAATTCTAATTAAGCTGATAAAGAAATTATCCAAAGAGAACGGTATTAAAACAATTCAGCAGTTATTTGAGTTTCAATCATCGGTAGTTCCATCAAACCAGGTAATAAAATTGCCAAAGGATATACACGACTCCCTTTACTCCCTGCCTGATACTCCGGGTGTGTATTATTTCTTAAATAAAAAGAATGAGATTATATATATAGGTAAAGCAAAATCGTTGAAGGATAGAGTGCGAAGTTATTTTGCTGCTACGACCGTTGGAAAGCCGAATAGGATTGTTAAGCAGGCAGCGAAAATAAAAACAGAGATAACAAACTCTGAACTGACTGCACTTTTACTGGAAGCCGAAAGTATTAAGCTTATAAATCCAAGACATAACCAGCAGCTAAAAAAATATGGGAATAAATACTTTGTCAGAATTAACAAGAGTAATAAATATCCTAAAGCTGAAATCACAACTAAGTTTGATTTTGACGGCAATGATTATTTTGGATTGTTTATCTCCCGGAGAAAAGCTGAAGTAGTTCTCGATATTATTGATAAAACATTTTCTTTGCGTGAATGTGATGAAAAAGAATTCAAAAAAGGAAGAAAATGTTTTCTGGCTGATATTGAAAGATGTACAGCGCCTTGTGTTAAGAGTGTTAATTCTGAATATTTTGATGAGCTTGAGAGAGTTTATGAATTCCTTTCCGGTGGAAATCAATCAGCTTTGAATCGTATGCTGAATAAGATGAAAGACTACGCAGCTAAAGAAAAGTTTGAAAAAGCTGCCGAAACAAAGCAAGTAATTGATTTATTACTATCTCAGACCCATAAATCTTCTTTACTCGCCGAACCAGTCAATAAAGCAAATGTTTTGTTTGAGATTACAGAGGGAATTAATCACGATTATATCCTTCTTCTTGAAGGGAAATACTTTATCAAAAAGAATTCTGCTTCAGGGACAGATAGTTTTGAAGATGCACTTGATGATTATTACTCACATACAATCAAGGTCGATATAAACCCAACCGAAGAAGACCTGGAAAAGATGAAAATTAGTCTGAACTGGCTCGCGAAAAACAGAAATAAAGTCAAGATCTTTTATTTGAAAGACTTCGGTTCAAAAGAAGAGTTGTACAATGCTGTATCAAGTAATAAATCTGTTTCAAAAAAAACCTCCAGGAATTTTAGTCTGAAAAGACTGGCTGTCAGCGATACAATAGACGAGTAATATGAAATATCATCAGCTAAATCATATCCTGAACAATAAAACACTCGGATCTTCCGAATTGGTTCAACTACTGAATAACTATTTACTTTCAATTAGTGATTACATACCTGCAATTATTAAGACTGCCCGTATAGTTAAAACAAAACTCGGACATTTTGAAGCAGTCAGTTCATACCTGAAAGATCTTTCATCAGAATTAAAAACCGGTCATGGTCTGTTAAATTTTTTGAGAAGCCACTCTTTACAGCAAAAGGAGCACGTAGAAATTATTTTTAAGAAGATTTTTCCACAGTTAAAAAAGCTGAACAAAATTATAACGCTATCGAGAAGCGGAACGGTTTTAGCCGTATTAAAGTTATGGCATCAAAAAAATAAGAAGCTTAAAGTTGTTGTATGTGAATCAAGACCTAAATTTGAAGGCAGGTTGATGACAAAAGAGCTGGCTGTTAATGGAATTAAGGTTGAGTTGATTACGGATGCAATGATGGGATTATATATACCAAAAATTGATGCAGCTATTATTGGTGCAGATATAGTTTTAAATACTGGAAATATGGTAAACAAAGTTGGCAGCAAGGCGCTTGCTTTACTTTGCAGGGAACATAAAAAACCACTTTTTATAGTTACTGCAAAATCAAAACTCTCGAAGAAAAAAGTTTTCAAATCAAAGAAAGAAAATCCACAAGAAGTCTGGGACAAGAATGTAAAAAATCTATCTATCAGCAACATCTATTTTGAAGAAATAGACAAGAAGTATATCACCAAAATCTTCATAGAATAAAATTGAGTTTAAATACTAATAATTTGTTTGCTTCTTGAGTTGAAACGAAGCGTAAGTAAAATGGCAGAAGTAGTTAAGCCGAATAGAAGTCCAATCCAAACACCTTGAACACCCATTTCAAAGTTAAATCCAAGCAGATATCCAACCGGCAATCCTACAATCCAGTACGCTATGAAAGTAATTGCTGTGGGAATTTTGACATCTGTCAAACCACGCAGAATACCGATACCGACTGCCTGGGTTCCGTCAGATAATTGAAAAAGTGCGGCTATAACCAGCAAGGATGAAGCATACGAAATTACAACCTCATCATTAACATAAAGAGTGGGTAAAAAATTTCTTCCGAGAATAAAAATAATTCCTGCACAGAACATTATTGATGCACCAATAAAAGATGCCGTGAATCCTGCTCTCCTGGTTTCTGCTATATCTTTCATTCCAACAGCATTGCCAACCCGTATCGAACCAGCAACAGAAATACCAAGCACAGCCATAAAAGAAATAGATGCAAGGTTTAATGCTATCTGATGAGCAGCCAATTGCGCTGTTCCTAGCCAACCAACCATCACAACCGCAAATGCAAACGCACCAACTTCAAAGAAATATTGGAAGCCACTTGGTAATCCAAGTGATAATATTTTTTTAATGATAGGCCAATTGATGCTTTTATAATGAAAAGAAACGTCAAATCTTTTAAAGAATTTGTTATTCATAACAAATCCCATAAGTGCCAATGCCATAAAAATCCTGGATGCGAAGGTTGCCCAACCGGCACCGTTTAACTCCAAGGCAGGAAATCCAAGATTGCCAAATATCAAAACCCAATTAGCAAAAACATTTACCAGGTTAGCAATCAAAGTGATAATCATAGCCGGACGCATAACTGATAAGCCCTCAATGAATTGCTTATAAGATTGAAATAGTAGAAGCGGTACTGCGCTCAATCCCAATATTTTCATATATGATGTTGCTTGTATTTGTACTTCTTCAGGCTGGTCTAAGTATTGAATTAAATCTGCAGCAAAATATATAATTATAGCTATGATAATTGAAAAAACGCTATTCACCAGAAGTGACTGCCTGAAATAAACACCACAATCCTCCATCTTCCCTGCTCCTACCGAAATTGCAACAAGTGGAGTTACAGCATAAGAAACTCCGATTCCAATAATCATTATAATAAATGCCATACCGTTACCTAAAGAAGCAGCAGCGAGAGGAGCAGCACCAAGTCTGCCTACCATAAGGCTGTCAACAACTCCCATCATTATTATACCTAGCTGCCCAATAATTACGGGATAAGCCAATTGAAATGTGCTTGCAATATGTCTTTTAATATGAACCATAGGATTTTAATCGATTTGTAAAATTAAATAATTGTTGATGAATTTACGTGCGTGGATCAAAATTCTTTATAAAAGAAAAGTCCCGAATAAAATCCGGGACTCTTCCAGGGTAGCATGTTTATCTGCTGTCTTGGGGGGATAACTCTATTTTAAATATGACTTCTCAAATCTCTGATGGAAATATAATTCAGAGCGTGGCTGACTAAAATGTAATTCTTATAAGTGGTGAATTTATCTGATTAGAAATCTACTTCCTTTATGAACAGAGAACCGATATTTTCCCTTTATTCACGCGGCAATAAATTAGAAGCAAAATATTTGGAAAAGTGAAAATTGGCCGAAGCACTGAGACTATCAAGCTGCTTTATTGATATTTTCTGAGAAGTGTAGTTATTGAATATATCAGCAGATTCTGAGAAATCAGTTTCTGAAATTCTTCCTGCATCAAGAACCAGCAAATAAATAATGACCAGTACGAAAGTTACCAGAATAATATTTACGATATTTAGAAAAACTGATTTCATATCGAAAAGAAACCGATGATTGAAAAAAATTATACTAATAATAAATAATGGCGGAGAGGGAGAGATTCGAACTCTCGGTCCCGCAAGCGGGACAACGGTTTTCGAGACCGCCCCATTCAACCACTCTGGCACCTCTCCTGAGAATTTTGATTACCTCTTAACTTTACATTGCTGATTCTTGCAAAAATGGCTATCGCCATGGTAAAACGTATTTGGAAATTCTAATGACAAAGTTAATAAAAGAAAATCAGAAGCAGGGTATTCAAACTTCTAAGTAATAAAAAGTGAATCAATAACTTTCAAAATCAATACAATATTTTTATGGTTATTCTATTAATTATCCGTTAAATTATAGCAATAAATTTATAATGCTTTTAATCGAATCCCGAAACCTTAACTACTAAGACCTTTAAATATGACCAATAAAAACGACTCCAAATTAATCAATCCCCATCTAAAAGTCTTTAAATTTTTAATCATATTGCTTATAGCGTGTTCAAGTTTTATTATGTTATTAATTTACTTCAATATGTCTCCTGTTTCTTTTATTAAGTTAATGTTTGAGAAGATAGGGATTGATTCAGAATATTATGATAATACAAATCTGTTCTATTATTCAGAATCCATTGACGAATTGGAAACAATTAATAACTTTTTATCTAATCTACATGAAACTGATACTTTATTAACATCTGAAGTAAATATTGGATCAGATGTTACTGAAAAATTTTTAAAATATGCTGGTTTGGCTGAAGATTTCTCAAATCTATCAAAGTTAGTCACCACATGGGATAATAAATTTTTAGCATTTAATAATAGCAAACTATTCCTTTTTCAGATTCTGAGGGATAAAATTTATTTACAAAGCTTATTTGTTCCTGGCATAGAGAAAATTGAATTCGCATACATCTTTAAAAGTGGAAATATTTTATTCTGCGACAACAAAAACGCATATTATTCACACGATAATTTATTAACCTATCATATTTCGAACGTTCTGGATATTGATGGTAAAAAATATCTGGCAAATGAGCACAGCAACTTTTTCAGTCTAGTAATTGATGGCAGGCAGATAATAAATGATAAAGAAATTCGAGTTTGGGGTAATTATACTAACTATGGCGCCTGGCAACCCGGAGTTAGTAGATCTGAACAGGTTCAGGTTTGGTACACTATTGATGAGGGAAAAACAATTAAGTCAGCTTACAAGTTTGGAGAGACTAACCCCAAACTTATTTATCGTCATATTCATGCAGTTAATTTGTGTCCATGGGATAATACTTTTTGGGTACAGACTGGTGACGGGTTGAATGAATGTCATTGGATTCAAGGTAAATATAATTGGGAAGAAGATTCTTGGTCATGGGATGTTAAAGCCTCAGGAGACCAAATGTCATATTCTAAATCGACAGGGTTCGTTTTTCATGAAAATTATGTGTTTTGGTCCGATGACAGCAGTGAGCCTAAAAATCACGGTATATGGAAAACTCCTTATTCAAACTTGGTTAGTAAGAAAATTGATACTAATCTTTTTGAAAAAGTTTTAAGCACAGATAAGGAAATTGGCTGGTTTATAGGAAATAATGAAGGATTTATGCTTGCATCCCAGTATTTTAAGTCGGAGGACAATAAGTACAAAATTTTCATTACTGATAACGGCGGATTAAACTGGCGGATTATCAATACTGCATTTCAAGTAATAAACATTCATCCTCCAAATACTTTTGGCAATATTTTGGGAAATTATTTTATCAACCAAGATACTTTTGAAGCTGTTCATTTTTGGGATTGGACACCTTCTATCTTTATTAATTCTTATTTGGAGAAAGATAAAATATCGAAAAAATAAGAAGCTTCAGTACTTCTTTCAATAACGAATTCAGAGATCAGATTGTTAAACCATTTCGACTATGCACCGATTAAAAAATTCAGTAAAATAGAAATTCCTTTTCAACCTCAATCATTAAAATTTAACTCTGAATGTTTGTGAGGTATTTAATATATTTGCAGACCAAAATCGGAGAGGTGCAAGAGTGGCTGAATTGGCTACCCTGGAAAGGTAGTGTACTCGCAAGGGTACCGTGGGTTCGAATCCCACCCTCTCCGCTGACCTTCGTCAAAGCTTCAATTGACAAACAAAAAAAAGCCGCTTTTAAAGCGGCTTTTTTTATAACTATTTTTTATAATTATTCGGTAGCAGTTAATACTTCGATTGAGTGTGTAAGAAGATCTCTTGCATACTTGAAGTTATGTCCGCCAAAGCTTAAATCGTGCTCGACAAAGTAATAATTATACATAGCACCTGAAAGATATGCCGGTGCAATCTTTAATGGATTGCTCGTACTTGCATTTACTGAACCTGATGCTGTAATCCAGTTACGGTCACGTAAAAGTGTATGCAAACTATCCAGCAATGTATGTATTTCAGTCTGTGTACCTTCATAGTCTAATTCCATACCGGAACCGTGACAGCCAGCGATTTCGCAACCGGCAACCAATTCACCTTCTTCAGTTTCAAGCCACATTGAGTGACCACCAGCCGGATTTCTTGGTTCTAAAGCCATATGACAAATGCCGCATCCATCGTCCTTAATAGCCTGAGCATTGGTATGGAATGAATTTGTATACGTCTTACCCTGGAATTCAAATCCGTTCCAACCGGCTAACATTAAAGCTTGAACACCATAATGCTGATACCAGCGAGGGCTCGTAATTCTGATAGTATCTGTTATAGCAGTTTTTGTCGGATCCGGTTTTGGATTTATGTTGCTTAATGGACGTGGTTTGTGGCATGCTGCGCAAAGATTACCTTTGCCGTAATCGAATACGTTATCTGGCTCACCAACCACACCAGCTAACAATGTAACTGGTGCAACTGTTCTGAGAGAAAATTCAGCACGTGAGTGTGGTGAATGACATGCGAAACACCCAATAGGTGAAGAAGTTGCTTGATCGATTAAAGGACGTCCAAGCTGCTCTTGAACAAATCCTTCCATGGTATGGCAAGCTACACAGCTAGTGCTGTTTTCAAAATATGCACCGCCAGCTGCATGTTTGGAAGTTGCCCATTGAGTCCTTACACCCCAAACATTATAGAGTGTATCAACGTCAGGATTATGGCAGTCAGCACATTTAATGCCTTCTTTAAATCCTTCCCAGTTAACAACATTCTCGCCTGGTTCTCCTTGCTCACCAGGATCGCCTTTGTCGCCCTTAGGACCTGCGGGACCTTCCGGACCTTCGCAAGCAGCAAACATACCAACCAATAAGATTGCTAAAAACAATCCTAGTAGGTTTCTTAGTTTTTTCATTTATGTACTCCTTGTTAATTAGTTATATTAATTGATTAGAGAGTTAGTATTTAATATCATTTCCAAAGAGATTTAATAATCCATCAATATGCTTTGAGGGATTAATTATATTACGATTCTGATCAACAACTCCACCATGACAATTAGCGCAATTTGTACTGTTTGGGTGGCTTCCGCCTTGAGAGGTTGTTTTTGGCAATGGATTACCAGGACCACTACCATGACAACTACCACACTGAGATGTCGAAGGATCATTCCAAACTGGTTTGTTATCTAAATTTCCATTCTTAAAATAACCGTGGCAGTATGTATTTGAGCAAGTCAAATTTGCTGGATCGTAAGTTGGGTCTGGAACAAACAGAGGTAAATTTTGATCATATTCAGAAGTAGAAGGATCATTAGTTATCAAATTTGCACGAGGATTATTCATAAATATTTCTGCAGGAAGTTCTGAGTCAACGTGTCCGGGTGTATATACTCCGCCGGGCACATTATGACATTCAGTGCAAGTTACGTTCCTGCCGATATCTCCACCTTTAAGATGTATCTGATGAGCACCAACTCCTCTTGCAGTATTTGATGTATTTCCATCTAAATCACGAGGTGGTGCCATGCTCGCTACACTTCCATGACAGGTTGTACAATTTTCCGGACCGCTAACATAAGTATGACAATCCAAACAAGTCGGCGAGACAAACCCACCTGAATAATCTTCTGCATGGCAACTCTGACAACTAATCATATCCCATTGATTATTCTTAATGTATTTACCATGAAATTTTTCACTGGCCGGATCATTTAATCCATTGACATGAACTCCAATGGATGGATGGCAGTTAGGTGTATTACATCCAGCTTTAGCGACTCCTCCTGAAAAATCCGCGGCATGACATTCCTGGCAGTCATACATTCCATTTGGTGAACCAGCAATTGTTTTTGGATGATAATTTTTTGAAGTAGGAGAATATAAACTATCACCGTGAGTATTTATTTCAGGAACTGCCGGAATATCAGTATTTAATTCGCTGCAAGCTGCGATTAATATTATAGTCAAAAAGAATATAGAATATGCTAATAAAATTTTGGTCATACTATTTTTTGATTTCATCATTACATCCCTCCATGGCAATAGTTGCAGAAACCAGAAGTTGGCTGAGACATTGGTGAAGCACTCGTATGACAGTTGTAACAGATCGAACCCTGGTTATCGTGCCAATCCCCTCTTTCACCACTCATATAATTTGCAGAGTGTGTTTTTGGATTTGTTCCTTTAATTCCATCACTATCAAGATGGCAGACAATACAATTTGCATCTGCACCCTGAACGTCATGGCAGGATACACAACGCTCGATATCTCTTCTCGCTAATCTGGCGTGTTCACCACCACCAGAACCTACACCAAAAGTTTTAAAGTCCGGTGATAAATGCGAAGAAGGAAGAATACCACCCATTGCAAAATCTCTGTTCTCTGATTGATGGCAGGTAGCACAGAATGTTTCAATCTGATGACAAGACTGACATTCCTGAGTTTTACCTTTGGCATCAATACCGTGAGAATATCTGTAACCAAAATCTCCGTGCACTTTCAGAATTGCCTGCTGCTTGGCTCCATCAATTGAATTGCTTGGCATATATGGAGAATAAAAATCGTCTGGCATATTTGTTTCGGTTATTCCCGTGGTGGACACGTGACAATCCTGACAGGTAGTGTTATCGTGACACATCATACAGTTAGCATTTAGTTCCCAAGCTGAAAATTTATGCGAACGCGTATAATCAACATTTCTATGGTTCTGGGGTAAAAGATTATATGTTGTCGTATGGCATGACTCGCAGGCGTTTGAAGCAATCTTAACTTCGTTATGACATGCTGCACAAATCTCCATTGAGGGATTAACTTCTGCACTTTCAAAACTGTATTCAACTTTATCAAGTCCCTTATGGCAATCAATACAATTCATATCCTGAATGTTGTGAATCTTATGATTGTAGATAAGATCAGAATGTTTTTGTATCAATGGTTCGTAGTTCTCATCTATATGGCAGGTTGCACATTCATTATCATCATTTACATCGTGACAGTCTACACAGTTATCGTGATTCGGTAAAAGTCTGTCATTCAAGGAAATGCTTTCAGAGACTGCCGAATGACAATCAGCACATTCAACAAGTTCATTATGCAATGAATGTGAAAACTTAATCAGATCTTTATTGCTTTTTACCGGATCAGATTGCTGGTTAAGGAATGCCATAAACAGCAAGAAAGTTGCACCGATAATAAAGATTGTAATGTAAAAATTTTTAATCATAATGCTCAATTAAAAAATAGTATTAAACCAGAAATTAAGCTTGAAGAATAATCTCCAGTCATTATTATAAATCTTGTTATTAAGATATTGACCCTGTATATCAAACGATAGAGTTCTGAAAGGTCTGATATTAGTGCCAGCCAAAACTGATACTAATTCATTTGAAGGATCATTTTCAGAGAGCTTATATCTTGTATAAGAAAAACCTAAAGATGGTGTAAGAAGTCCATCCAGTTGAGTGAGCGCTGTATAAAATGATATTGCATCCATCTCACCAGCATATCCAAAATTCTTTCTTGCAGTTATAGAACCATACTGAGATGAAATACCCAACGTTACTCGTTGAGATCTTTCATCCTTATAAGTAACGTTTGCAAATTTTCCTATCAATGTGTACTTATTATCAACTAAGTAATCCACACCGCCTTCAATTTCCCATGTATTTCCATAATCAAAAACTGAGAAGATGGAATTATATCTGATTTTGGGTTCTCTGTAATTATAATAAGCTGTAATGCCAAGGTTTTTTATCTGCTCGTATCTGCCTGAGATTTCAAATCTTGATGATGTTTGAAAGTTAAGATCATAGTCGTACCGGATATTTCCACTGCCAAATTTCTGTTTGTGATATGAAACTTCGCCGGAGAGAAATTGATACTGATTCGATTGATTTTCGATTAAGACATTAATTGGATTTAAATCAGGATCTAATCTGACTGCGGTATAGGACTGACTTGCAAAATTTTTGTTGATATATTTAGCACTGAAGCGCCAATCCATCAAAGCATAAACAGTAAACTCACCACCCAGCAGATAATTATCGCTCCAGTTATCAATTAATTCAAGAGTTTGATAAGCAGGTACATTCCCTCCGTAATATGCTTGCAATTTGTAGCCGGAATAATTTAAACCAACGGTTGCGCCATCAAACACACCACCTGCAACTGAGTTAAAAAGCGGCTGTCTGCCTAATCTTAATGAAGCAACATCGAATATTTTCTGGAAATCAGCATAGAGGTTGTAAACTCTGAATCTAGGATCGCTTTTTAATTTGTTGGCAACATCGTATTCAAGATTCAGGTTAGATCTAAGCCAGATGTTTTCTTTACCGAAGTTGAAGGAGAGCATTTGGTAGGTTCTTGCTTGAGTTTTGGATGAACCTAATGTATCAAAACGTTCAAAAGTATATACTGAACTTGAGAACCTACCATTAAGATTTTGTGGGAGAGTTGTAAGTAGCATCCCACTTGCTAAAAAAAATAGTAGAATTTTTTTCATATAGTATTAGAACTATTTAATGCAATTTCCTTATTTCTCTGGAACCGGATGTTTAATCTTATCCCACATCTCTGCGAGATTGAACTCAACATAAGTTGGGCTTTCAGCATTATGACATCCGATGCAGAAATCTTCTAAATTATCGTGAGCTATCATTCCATTAGCGATTGACTCAGCTCGATTTTCCATAACTTTTTTACTCTTGTAATCTGCTCCTGCACCATGACAAGTTTCGCATTGAACGCCTTCTTCAATTTTAAACTTATCTGCTAGCAGGGATGCATCAACATTATAGCCTGATGCATGACATTTCAGACATTCAGGTGTTTCAACGGCTTTAGTTTGAAAACCTTTATCTTTAGCAATTTGATCTGAACGCTCGGATTGCAAAGTAATATAAGCTTGAGCGTGCTTGCTCTCCTGCCAAAGTGAGAGCTGACTGCCTTGCTTTTCGGTTTTATGGCACATACCACATGCACTGACGCCAATGAATCCGTGTTCTGTTTGTGCAGAGATAAAGAAGATAGGTAAACTGATGAGCGTTATAAGGATTCTGATGAACATGATCCCTCCATAAAAATTTATTTTATAATACACTTACTATTTACACAATGTCTTAAAAAAAACAAAGGAGAGCACAACAACAATTTACAACATGGCTCTCCTTTGTACTAAGGAGGCTATGCATTTAATTGACAACAATCACACCAATGTTCATCAGAATTTGTCTAAATATTTCGTGTATTTTCGCTTGATTTTATATGATGATTTCCAACTATTGAGAATAGACAACTATTTCTTCTCATTCATTAGAAAATCAAAAAAAATCTAACTATCTGACCCTTTATGTTAATTAAAAAATAATTTTCATTAGATTGATTTACTTCAAGTACAGACAATCTTTTTCATTCATTACATAAATGAACTTAAAATTAAACATGTGATTCATTCTTGTTACGGAGTTTGAATTCTACTTTTTTGATTCAGACGGATTTAATTATCTTTTCAATAAAGAATTAAAGGAAATCGGTGTTATGCTTAAAACCATATTATTTATAATTATCTGTTATATTTCTATAAATGCCCAACAGGAAGAACAGCATGTTTGGAAAGTTGTTAATGCTGATGATGGCTCAAAATTTTGGTATGATGCGTCTTCAATCGACACAACTAAAGGTGATAGATTTAATATCTGGATACTTGAGACCAATCAGCCACCTAAAAAATATGAGGGAATTGAAGGAGATGTATTCAGATCAAAAACTCTTTATACTATTAATCTGACAACAGTGAAATATGGCATTTTGAAAATACGATACTATAACTTAAGTAATCAGGAAATATTTTCATTTGATTACGATAAACCTATGCCGCCTGAGAGCATAAGATACCCGTATCCTATAACTGATAACTCTTTGCTATTTTTCCTTTTAAAAGAATTGTATGGTCCGAAGGGTGAGCAAACACAAAAAATGAATTAAACTTTGAGAAGTGATTTATCAAGTCTCGATTTGAGTGTGCAATAATATTTCTTCAAGAATACCGGATACTCTTAAGCAGTCTGCCATTTCGCCAGAATAAACTACAGCTTTTCCACTAACATGGACTTCAAAGGTTTTATCCCGTGCTTCAATGAATGAACATTTAGTTGCTTTGATTATCTGAGCAATTACCTCCTCAAACGTGTGCCAGTCATCATTGAAAAGAACTACCCTGCTGCCGATGTTGATATCAGTTTTTTCTTCCTCGACATTGGATATTTGCGGTGATTGCTTTGTTGGAATTTCCATAATGGGAAAATACTTATTAGACGGTAAAAATTAAAACAAGCTTTTTTGAATAGTGACTGCCTAATCTGACATAATTAATTGCTTTTATATCAGGTCGTCTATATATTTTGCATATAAAATAAAGTAAAAAAATGGAGTTCAAATGAAAATAGTTGTTTGTGTTAGCCACGTTCCGGATACCGCTTCACGAATAAAGGTAGGAAGTGATGGAAAAACTATTGACCCCGCAGGTGTTACTTATATAATCAATCCCTATGATGAGTATGCAGTTGAAGAAGCTTTAAAGACTAAAGAGAAATTAGGTACAGGTGAAGTAGTGGTTGTTACTTTGGGATCAGAAAATAGCAAAGAGACAATTCGCAAAGCATTAGCAATGGGTGTCGATAGCGGTGTATTATTAAAAGATGACAAACAGAGAGATTCTTTAGGCATTGCAAAAGCTCTCGCCGAAGAAATTAAAGCAAAGGATTCTCAATTAGTTTTTATGGGAAAACAATCTGTTGATTATGATAACTCTATAGTAGGCCAGTTAACTGCGGAACTTTTAAATTATAATTGTGTGACTGTTTGTGTGAAATTGGAAATTAGTGGAGAAAAGATAACTGCAGAACGAGAGATTGAAGGTGGAAGAGAAGTAGTTGAGACTTCCCTGCCTGCAGTAATAACTTGTCAAAAAGGTCTTAACGAGCCTCGCTATGCTTCACTTAAAGGAATTATGGCTGCTAAGAAAAAAACTATTGAAGAGAAATCCGCTGCATCATATACTCCGACAAGTGAAGTAGTTGGTATGCACCTTCCTGCTGGAAAGCAGCCCGGTAGAATAGTCGGCAGCGACTCATCAGCGGTGCCTGAACTTGTAAGGTTATTAAAAGAAGAAGCAAAAGTAATTTAAGGGAAAATTAAAATGGCAAATAAAATATTAGTAGTACTTGAACAAAGAGAAGGAATAATTAAACGCTCAGGATTTGAAGCTGCCTCCACAGCCTCAAAACTTGCAAAAGATCTTAATACTTCTGCTGACGCAGTTGTTGTTGGTGATGCAATTTCAAATATAAATGAAATTTCAAAGTATGGCCTCCAGAAAGTCATCCATCTAAAAAATTCAGAATTAGCTTATTACTCATCCTCAGGATATACTGAAGTGATTACCAATTTGGCGAAGGAAAATAGTTATGATATTCTGATTTTATCTAACACCGCCCTGGGAAAAGATTTGGCACCACGGCTAAGTATTAAACTTGATGCTGGTTGTATTGTTGATTGCGTAAAATTAAATTTATCCGGAAGTGATTTAATCCTCACAAGACCTGCTTATGCAGGGAAAGCACTAATTGATGTAAAAATATTAAGTGATAAAAAAGTTATTACTCTTCGGCCAAATGTTTTTAAAGCGCAGGTAGACGAAAATTCTGCAGCTGCTGAATTATTAGTTAAAGAAATATCCGGAATTAATCTGAAAAGCAAAGTCACTTCTTTCAAAAAATCAGAAGGTAAAATTGATGTGGCTGAAGCGGATATAATTGTATCCGGCGGCAGAGGAATGAAGGGTCCGGAAAATTTTCATTTGATAGAAGAACTTGCTGAGTCATTGGGAGCTGCGGTTGGTGCGTCCCGAGCAGTAGTTGATGCCGGATGGAGACCTCATAATGAACAAGTGGGACAAACAGGCAAGACAGTTTCACCAACTCTTTATGTGGCTTGTGGAATCTCAGGTGCAATACAACACCTTGCTGGAATGTCTTCATCAAAATATATTGTAGCAGTGAATAAAGATAAAGACGCACCAATATTTAGTGTTGCAGATTATGGCATTACCGGTGATTTGTTTGAAATAATTCCGGCATTAACTAATGAAATTAAAAAAGTAAAGCAATCTTAAAAAAGAATATCGCTTGCAAAAAATACCCTGTGAAATATTAGGTTTATCATCAAGTCCGGCAACCGGCGGAGCTTATGCAATTCTTTTAAAAGAAGTAGATGGTAAAAAACGTTTGCCGATTATTATAGGAGCCTTTGAAGCTCAAGCAATTGCGTTAGAGATTGAGGGCATAAAACCGCCGAGGCCTTTAACGCACGATTTATTAAAACAGCTAACCGATAGTCTAGGTGCTACAGTTCTGGAAATAATTATTGATGAACTCAGGGATAATACTTTTTATGCGAAGATCATACTTGAGGTTTCAGGTTTTACACAGGAGATTGATGCCAGACCCAGCGATGCTATTGCTCTTGCCGTGCGTGCACAGGCACCAATTTATGTATTTGAAACTGTTATGGATGCAGCTGCTTTTATTCCATCTGATGAAACTGAAGATGCTACTCATTTAAATCCTGTGACTGATTCAGCAGAAACAAAAAAACCACCTTCAAAAGAAACAAAACTTGCAGCTTTACAAAATAAATTGAGGGAGGCTATTGAAGGAGAAGAGTACGAACGAGCCGCTAAAATAAGAGATCAAATTAAAAATCTTACAAGCGAAAATTAATTCTTTCAGTTAAAAACTTTCTGCCCAATCTTACATTCCAGGCATCTTTCCTTAACACAATAATTTCTGAATAGTTCAATCATTGCCTGATAGTTTATACTTCGACGGGAAGCGTTGGTCAATCCAAGCGTGGACTCAACTTGTTCAACCAGCATGTTTGAGCCGTATTGAGTGTAGTGAATGTAAAGTTGTTTAACCTTTCTTGATTGTTCTTTTTTCTCAAAGATATCGAAATATAAATTGAGTATCGGAAACAAAACATTCACAATTATCTCATCTGCACGCGATACACCGATGAAATAATTCAACTTTTCCGGAGATTTTTTATCAAAGTTATAGTGATTAGTCCAATAACCTTTAGACTCAGTAATAAGGTAATTACGCAGCACAATATTGGCGTCTTTCACTGTTCTGTCTTCATTGAAATAATTTGTCAAAGTCTTAAAGACATCGCTGGCCAAAAAATGTGTAATCAGTAACCCGCCCCCTCTTAATCTTATCGTTGGAAAATTTTGCGGACGGCTTTTAAAAAAATTCCAATCTTCTTTTTTGAAAATTATTCCATCATACATTTGCCGGATTGAATTCCAAACCTCAACGAGCTGTCTTAAATATTCTGTTGTAGACTCCTCATAATATTTTGCTTTTTGAGGAAGGATGCCGCTAACATTAAAAAGAGCACTCTCGGTAATTAATTCAAAATTTTCATCGCTGCGGAAGTTATTCAGAAAAGGAATGTTGACAGCTTTGGCAAGCTTTATCATAATTTCTTTATTTCTCGAATAGCCAAGCGCTTCAAAAATCATTTCGTAGACAAGTTGTTCCCATATTTGTATATCGCTAAAATCGGAAGGAGCATATTTTTTATTATAATATTCTTCACCAAAGTCATATTTTAAAATTGGTTCTCTAATCTTCATTTCCTTCAAATAAATCATCTCTTTAAGTCTTTCAAGAAAGCGTTTTGATTTTCTATTAAATCTTTCAACACCAAGCTCAAACAAAAAATCTAACTTTTCTTTTTTATGTATACCATCATTTCTGCCAAGACACGGCATATCAAATTTTCTATTCTGCTTCTCAGCTTTGACAGCATCAATTAAAGCAGTGTGAATATTTTCATCCACGAAATCAAGAAGACAGATTGAATGAACTTTTCTTCCATCTTTACAAAAAACATACGGCTGATGCTTATCTCTTGAAATGACAATATGCAGGATGACTTTGTTGTATCTTTTATCAAAGAAATGTCCATGAGTTTTCCAATCAGTATACCAGGAATCTATTTCAACATCACCCAGATAAGTTATATTTCCAAATTTAATGCGTGCATTCAGGAAATCAGGTCCGGCCGAATCTTTATTGTGAGTGCCGGGATCTATGATCTCAATTTTTTGAGAATCGTCAACGGTAAGTTCCTTTTTGAACTTTCCTTCTTTCCAGATTTCATAAATAATTTTTTCGTTGATGCTCATAAATAAACTTTAAATCGATTTTGAGATTATCCCGACATTCTCTTATTAAAGATATTTCCTTTTAACAATATAGAAAAGATAAAATTAAGTATTCTTTTTTATTGGATTAAGCAGTGAGAATGCGATGGTAAGAGGTTTAGAAACTATCTAAATGGTTGGAATTATTTCTTCAAATGTGAATTTTGGATTACTATTTTATTCAGTGTGACTAATTCTTTCTTTGCTGCATCGGCAAAATTTTCACCCAGACTTTTTTGAATTATTCCCCTGCTTACGTTTATTAGGAAAGAATTTTTCTTTGAAGTGAATAACAGATTTGTTACATGCTCAAGACTTCCCCCCTGTGCTCCTACTCCGGGAATTAAGAGAGGTAAATCATCAATTAGACTAATGTTTTCCTTAAGTTCAGCTAAGTTGGTTGCGCCAAAAACAATTCCGCAGTTTAAATTTTTATTCCATGTATGGGTTTTTTTTATTACTTCCTGATATAGTAAAGAGCCGCTTTGCAATTTTTGTTTTTGAAAATCTTCCGAACCGGGATTTGAAGTTAAAACAAGAATGAAATTAAACTTATCAGAATAGTTAAGAAAAGGCTCAAGTGAATCCTGGCCCATATATGGATTAAGTGTTGCAGCATCAAATTTAAAGTGATCGAAAATTGAGCGTGCGTACAAATTAGATGTGTTGCCAATGTCACCGCGTTTGCCATCAGCGATTGTAAGAATGTTTGCAGGTATAAATGATAAAGTTTCTTCGAGGTCTTCTAAGCCTTTTATTCCTTCACTCTCATAGAAGGCAAGGTTTAATTTATATGCAGCCGCAGAATTTTTTGTCGCTTCAATAATTTTTTTATTAAACTCTACGACAGGTTTTTTAACTGATGATAAATGATGAGGCAGTTTCTTTGGGTCGGTATCAAGTCCAACACAAATGTATTTACCTGAGTTATTCGCTAAGTTAAGTTTTTCAATAGATTTCATTTTCAAAATCAAGTATAATTTTTTCTTGTTCGATATAAGTTTGCTACTATGCCCAGCATAAACATATTCACAAGAAGTGAACTTCCACCATAACTAATAAATGGAAGAGGAATACCAATCACCGGCAGAATTCCCACAACCATTCCAATATTTATGATGAAATGAATTAGATAGACCGATAGTATTCCAATTGAGACTAAACTCAGAAATTCATCCTTGGTATTAAAAGTCAGCTTTAATATTCGAAGAAACAGAATAAGAAAAACGCCTATTACAAAGATGCTACCGATAAAACCGAATTCTTCACCTATAACACAGAATGCAAAATCAGTCCATTGCTCAGGTATGAATTGAAGCTGTGTTTGATTTCCGGCTAAAAAACCTTTTCCTGTTAATCCGCCAGAGCCTATGGCTACTTTTGCCTGAATTGTATTGTAGCCAGCACCAAGAGGATCTGCATTTGGATCTAAAAAAGATTGAATACGTCTCTGCTGATGTGGACTCAATGCATGATAAACGTAATCAGCAAAAAATCCACTAGACAAACCAATAGCAAATATTGAAGCGCTGAAAAAGAGATTTTTCTTAAATGTGACGAGTAAAACGATTACAAGTGCTAAAGCTACAATGAAATAAATTGTACCAAAGATCGCTGCAACAGCTACAAAAGCTGGAGATAAAACTGTGAAGAGTGAAAACGAGCTTATCCCTTTCCAGAAAAACATTATCAATATCACGCCCATAAAAACTATGGAAGTACCCATATCAGGTTCTAAAAGAATAAGTAAAACCGGGGTAATCCCGATACCAAGTGTGATGAGAATATCTTTAAAAGAATCTATGTTAGAATTATTTCTGCTAAGGTATGCAGCAATTGCCATGATAGTAGCAATTTTGGCAATTTCCGATGGTTGAAAACCCATTGAACCAATGACAAGCCAGCTCTTCGAACCAGATATTTCTCTACCAATCACCAAAACAGCTAACAACAATAATAAAGAAATTAAATACCCTGGAACGGCGAAGGACTTAAAAATATTTGTGGGCAGTGAATAAGTAATAAAGAAAACAATAAAGGCAAACACGCCCCAAACAAGCTGCCTTTGAAAATTTTCCTGGGCAAAAGTATTATTCACTGTCGAACTGTAAATGGCTAACAATCCAAATCCAAATAAAATCAATACAGGCAGGAAAAGCCCAAAATCAAATTTATCTTTTATGTTGTAATCAATTCTCAAAGTAATTTATTCTTTCAATCTATTTTTATAACAGCAATTTCATCTTGAAAAGTTTTACCTTCTCCTTTGAAGCTATTCATATAAGCCTGAATAACTTTCTTTGCAATTGGAGCAGCGTGCGTTCCTCCGAATCCAATATTTTCAACCAGTACTGCAATAGCAATTTTAGGATTTTCATACGGAGCAAATCCTACAAACAATGCATGATCTTTACCATGAGGATTTTGTGCTGTGCCGGTTTTACCACAAATAGCAATGTCAGGCAATTTAATATGTGTAGCAGTTCCGTGACCGTTAACTACTAAATACATTGCATTTTTAACTATATCAATAGCTGACTGGCTAACCCCTGCATTTATTTCTTTGTATTCAAGAGGAACAAGCTTTTCAGTGTTATCATCAATATAACCTCTGACAACATGAGGTGTTTTTGACTTACCATCATTTGCAATAAGACTGGCATAAAGAGCAAGCTGAAGTGGGGTTACACTTACTTCTCCCTGCCCAACTCCAAGACTTGCCATAATGCTTCTTGGCCAGTTATCACCGTATCGTTTTTTATAATAATTTTCATCAGGGATCAAACCAGCAGTTTCTTCAGTTAAATCAATGCCAGTCATTCTTCCAAATCCAAATTTATTCGAATACTCTTTCCATTTGTCAATCCCGATTTTATAAATGAGCCTGTAAAAAAAACTGTTGCAGGATTTTTCAATTGCTGTAACGACATTAATCGTTCCGTGGTTATGTAGGCATTTAAAGAAGCGACCAAAAGTAAACCCGCCTCCGCATGTAATTGTAGTTGAAGTTGTTATTAAACCCATATCAAGAGCAGCAATAGCTGAGAGCATTTTAAATGTTGACCCGGGAGGATGAACAGACACTGTAGCGCGGTTGAATAGTGGTGTAAAAGGATCAACATAAATACTATCCAAAAAACTTTTGGGAGTGAAATATGAAAACCGGTTAAGATCATAATCAGGAGCACTTACCATTGCAATGATCTCGCCGCTTGTAGGTTCAATTGCAACTAGAGCACCCCTCTTACCTTTGAGTTCTTCTTCAGCAACTTTTTGAGCTGATGTCTCAATGCTTAAAACGAGATCAGTTCCTTTTACCGGTAGCAAGTCTTCTTTGCCATCGTGATATTTGCCGATTTTTCTTTGCCTGGAATCAACTAAAACGTAATTATATCCTTTCGTCCCACTGATTAACTTTTCGTAAATTTTTTCTATACCGCTATGTCCAACATAATCGCCGGGTTTGTACAAGTCCTTCTCTCTGGCAAGTTGCTCAGGGGAGACTTCTTTTGTGTATCCAAAAGTATGTGATGCAATTACACCCGCAGGATAAAATCTTTGCATTTCAATTATGTAATCAACACCTGTTAGATGTTCGGAATTTTCTTCGAACCAGGCAATCACTTTGAAGTCAACTCCTCTTCTAACTTTCACCGGCAGAAATTTTGAATAAATTTTATTCTTCTGTAATAAACTTTTAACGTAACCAGGTTCTGTTCCTATTACCGCCTCAAGGATTTTATTAAGACTCGTGTCATAATAAGCCGGTGTAACTCTGATTGTATAAGCAGGTACATTACTTACTAATACTTTATAATTTCTATCATAGAATATTCCACGAAGCGGCTGAAGCTCTAAACTTTTTATGCTATTATCGGTTGCCTTCATATCGTATTGTATTCTCTGCAGAATTTGCATTTGAAATAGCCTTCCTGTAAGAACTATCACAGTTCCGATAATCAAAGCATAAATTATAGCTCTTCGTTTTAATGAACCGAATTTTTCAGTTTTCAATCGAAAGCCCTTTTATAAGGTATAATAACCACTAAAATACTTACTATCGAAGTATATATTGAAGGCAATAACGCATGGTTAAACAAAGCCTGTAAAAAATTTGTATTAAAATCCATCACAGAAAAAAAAGAAAAAATCATTGCATTAATAAGTGCACTTAATAATACTACAAGTGTAAAAGAATAAGTATAAAGATACTTCTCTCGCCTTGTTTCACCAGAAAAATAGCCTGCTATAAATCCAGCTACAGTATTAGATAACATATTACTGCCTACCAGATTTCCGGAGATCAGGTCAAACAGCAAACCGTATGAAGCGCCTGTGACTGTCCCAAATATTTGCCCGTTTGAAATTGAAAAATATACGACTGCGATCAATAAAAGATTTGGAACAACTCCCTGAACTGAAATGAATGGAACTACTGTAAGCTGAATTAATACTACAGGAATGAAAACAATTAGAGGTGTGAAATATTTAAGTTTCATCACCTGTTATAAAAATTAAGTTCAAGATTATTTTTTTCTGCATTCTCCACCATCATCAAGATAAAAACATTTTCAACACTAAGAACTTCCTCAAAGGGCTTAATGTGAATAAGGTTTAACAATCCGGTTTTATCCTCTTCAATATTTGAAACGATTCCAACCGGAATTGGAACGGGAATTATTGAACTGATCTCGGAAGTTACTATTCTATCCCCGACATCGAAATCGAAGGTTCTTGGAACATCAACTATTACCAATTTCTCGCCATCCCATTTCATTATTCCATTCAAACGTTTGTTTTCATTTTTGACTGTCAGCTTCAGGTCTACGTTTTTTATTGTCCGGGCAATAGAAAAATTTTCTGAACAGGTTTGAATAATTCCAACAAGCCCGCGATAGCTGAGCACAGGCATACCGGGTTTAATTCCTTCTTTATTACCAGCATTAATAGTTATTGTATTCTGAGTTATAGAGAGGGACTTTGAAACAATCGTTGCAGGCATGAGAGGTAATGATGTAGTATCTTTGATTCCAAGCATTCCTTTAAGTTCTCTGTTAAGAATACCTTGCTCTCTCAACATACTAAGTTGTATCATCATCTCAGCATTTACCTGTCTTAAAGTTAAATTTTCATTTTTAAGTTGAGTTATATTGAACACATCATAGAAGACAGAAGTAACAGTGGCAAAACTTCCGAACGCAACAGCTCTGACTTTTTGAACCTGTGGATTATTATTTTGAGTAAGAAGTGAAAGGCTGATGATGACTAATGAAACAAGAACCAGATATTCCCTGAATTGATTCCAAACATTTGAAAACAGCTTGAACATTAATATCTTCTATTGCGAATAAGAACCTTTGAATATTCGTTAAGATTTTCTATAATTTTTCCGGCTCCTCTCGCAACCGCTGTTAATGGATCATCCGCAATATGAACCGGTAAATTAGTTTCCATTTTTATACGCTCATCAAGTCCTTTCAGTAAAGCTCCACCACCAGTTAACATCACTCCTCTATCCAGAATATCTGCAGACAATTCTGGGGGTGTGCGCTCAAGTGTTTGCCTGACCGTGTTTACAATCTGTGTAATTGATTCATTTAAAGCTTCGCGTATTTCGACTGAACTTACTTCAGTCGTCTTCGGAATACCACCAACAAGGTCTCTGCCTTTAACCTGGATTGTAATTTCTTCTTTCAATGGAACGGCAGAACCAACTTCACATTTTATTGCTTCAGCAGTCCTTTCTCCAATCAGAATATTATGATTTCTTTTAAAGAATTGCATAATTGCATAGTTCATTTCATCGCCGGCAATTCTTATTGATTCTTCATTAACAATACCCGATAAAGCAATGACAGCAATTTCAGTAGTACCACCACCGATGTCAATAATCATATTTCCAACGGGAGCGTGAACGTCAATTCCGATTCCGATTGCAGCAGCCATCGGTTCAGCAACAAGGTGAACTTCTTTTGCACCTGCATGTTCGGCACTATCTCTTACTGCTCTTTTTTCTACTTCAGTCACACCGCTTGGTACTGCTACAACAATTCTTCTGCTGCTCAATGCACCGGCTTTCACTCTTTTAATGAATGCCCGTATCATTCCTTCAGCAATTTCAAAATCTGCTATTACACCATCTCTCATGGGACGAGTAACTTTAATTTCTTTGTGTTCCCTGCCCTGCATTTCTTTTGCTTTGTTACCCAGTGCGATAATTCTCTTTGTGCTTCTGTCAAATGCAACTATGGATGGTTCGTTTAGTACAATTCCTTTGCCTTTAACATAAATGAGTGTGTTTGCGGTACCGAGATCAATTGCAATGTCTGTAGAAAAAAAATCAAATATGCCCATATATCCTCTTAATGTTTAAAGTGCCTTATTCCTGTAAAAACCATAGAAATATTTTTCTGGTTGGCAGCGTCAATTACTTCCTGGTCTCTGACTGATCCGCCGGGTTGTATTACAGAAGAGGCACCACAATTTACAATTTCAATTAAACCATCTGCAAAAGGAAAAAATGCATCCGAAGCTGCTACTGAACCTTTCAAGTCAAGACCATGCTCTTCTGCTTTCATCTTTGCAATCTTAGCCGAATCAATTCTCGACATCTGTCCTGCCCCGACACCAAGTGTAGCTTTATCTTTTACAAAAACAATTGCATTTGACTTTGTATACTTTGCAATTTTCCACGCAAACTTTAAATCCTCCAATTCTGCTGCAGAAGGTTTTTTATCTGTAACAGTTTTCAGTTTCGCATCATCTAAATCCATCAAATCTGCATCCTGAACAATTGCACCTCCTGGAATTGATCTGAAGCTTACATTTTCTGTCAAGATTGATTTTTTCTGTTTGAGAAGTCTTCGGTCTTTTTTCTTTTTTAATATTGATATCGCTCCTTCAGTATATTCAGGAGCGCAAATAACCTCAAGAAATATTTCATTCAATTTTTCTGCAAGCTTTTCATCAACAAATGAAGTGAATGCGACAATCCCACCGAAAGAAGAAACAGGATCACATTTCAATGCTTTAACGTAAGCATCAAAAGAATCGTTACCGATGGCGGCACCGGCAGGATTATTATGCTTTATGATTGTGCAGGAATTGTCTCCAAGGCTTTCAACCAGTTCACCCGCTGAGACTAAATCTAAAATATTATTATAAGAAAGTTTTTTGCCGTGTATGAACTCAAAGTTATCATAAAACTCTCCGTAAACACCAGCTTGCTGATGAGGATTCTCACCATATCGAAGTGATGAGGCAAGCTTAAAACTTCTGTTAAAATAATTAGAATTTATATTCATCTTTTGCTGAAGTGAGTTCACAATGTACGAATCATAATCAGCAGTGTGTGCAAATGCAGCAATCGCCAATTTCTTTTTTGTTTCGTAACTGATGTTGCCGGCTTTTAACTCTTCAAGGAAAGGATTATACTGCTGTGGACTAGTTATAACAGAAACAAACTTATTATTTTTTGCAGCAGCCCTGATCATTGTAGGACCGCCGATGTCAATATTCTCGATCAGTGTATCAAGATCAGCATCAGGATTTTTTGCGACTTCTTTGAATGGATAAAGATTAACACAAACAACTTCAATCGGGGATATACTATTCTCTTCAGCTTCTTTTAGATCAGATTGTATATCTGGTCTCATCAGAATTCCACCACTGATTTTCGGATGAAGGGTTTTTACTCTGCCGTGAAAGATCTCAGGAAAGCCCGTTAAGTCTCTTATTTCAGTGACCTGAATTCCCTTTTCAGTAAGAAGTCTGAAAGTATTACCGGTAGCAATTATATCGAACCCGCATTCTTTTAATCCTTTTGCGAATTCAATTATCCTTGTTTTATCAAAAACGCTGATTAGTGCTAATTTTTTCAATGCATCATATGAGGTTTGGGTGAAAAAAATTAAGTCTCGACTCTTACCCTATTATTCTCAACAAAGACTTTGCCAAGGGCTATTTTCTCAATCACATACGGCAAGAGCTGGTGCTCAATGTTAAGAACGCGCTCGGCTATTTCCTCCGGTGATTTTACGTCAGAAATATCCACACATCGCTGAGCAATTATTCTGCCTGTGTCGTAAGATTCATCCACAAAATGAACCGAAGCACCCGAGACCTGGGAAGAGGACTCAAACACTGCCCGATGTACATTCGATCCATACATACCAGTACCACCGAACGATGGTAAAAGAGCAGGATGGATATTGATGATCCTGTTGCGAAATGCTCTTACAAAATTCACTGGAATTAATTTTAAGAATCCAGCAAGGGCAATCAAATCTACTTTAAAATCTTTGAGAATAATTTCAAGATCATCGAAAGAAATTAATCCTTCCTTCTTACCAACACTATAAATCGGGATCGAAAAATTCTTAGCTATATCGAATGCAGGACAGTATAATTTGTCACCAACAACAGCCTTAACTTGAATTAAATTTTTAAGTGCTGGTGAATCGAGTATAGCTCGCAGGTTTGAACCCCGACCCGAAACAAAGACCGCAACTGTTAACACATTCCTGTTAAATTATTTGGCCAAAACTACTTAAAGACATTTAATTTATCAAATAAGTTCGAGCTTTGCTCATCATTTTTCTGTAAGTAAAAAGGAAAGGAAACTCAGTCTGTCTGTAAGCTTATTTTCATAAAAATAATTTTTAAAGTTGCTTGCATAGCCGATAAAAAATTCAGCATCAGTAATGTTTTTCAATTCCCTGCTTGCTCTTGCGGCGTAGTAACATGCAAATGGTTTAACCCAGAGTTCATAGTCATCAAAATTAAATACTGCAACTGCGTACTCAAGTGATCTCTTATATTTTCCAAGATGAAAATACGCATCACTTAAGCTAAGAATTGCCTCTGCTCTTAAAGTATCTGAGAGTGTCTGAGCAACAAACTTTTCGAGTGAATCAATAGCTGCATTAAACTTTCCAGATTGTATTTTATTCTTGATGTGAATAAGTTTTAACTCATCAGCACTCGGCAGTTTATTTAAATATAATTTCCCTTTCATCATTGCATAATCATCATCATCGAGGTCATCATTTCCTTCATCAGTTTTATCAAAATACATTAATGCAGAAAGAGAATCTCCCTCGAAGAGATGGCTCAATCCAATCTTAAGAGCAGTAATTCCTTTGAAGTGAGGATCGGTTGACTTTTCAAGAAATTTTACATAATAACTTCTTGCGTCATCATAATCGCCCTGATAATACAATATATCACCCAATGCCATGCCTGCATAGTTTTTGAGCTGAATAAAATTGGTATCCTTCGATGCATAAACTGTCTTATAGTTTCTGGAAGCGCTGCTCAAATCAAAAGTTTTTGCCTGGAGGTTGGCTAATGCAAATTTAAAAAGTAAATTTTTTGGATATCTGAAGGTTAAATCATTCAACATTCTTTTTGCCGGTTGATACTTTAGAAGAAATTCAGAGTATATCTGTGAAAGATAAAACTGAGCATCTACCTTTGAAAGCTTTCCTTTCTTCGATGCAATTTCAAGATTTGTTAATCCAATCTTTTTATCACCTGTCATTCCAGCAAGGTTAATCGCCCACGACCAGGTCTGTGGTGCCTGAGAGATGGCGAAATTAAATAAACCTTTCCCTGTATACGCATCATAATACAGACTATCTTCAGTCAACAATTCATCGAAGCAGGAATGAAACTTTCTTGCAGCTATTACAGCATCAAAATAACTTTCATCTCTTGTAAATGCGAAAGTTCTGTTTGCGTATGCTGAACCGAGAATGTATAAACTGAATACATCAGAGGAATCATTTTTTAGAATTTCTTCAGCTTTTAGAATTGCTGTATCAGTTAAAGAAATGAAGTTTGTCAAATCAATATCATTTTTACTATCAAGATAGAACCATAAATGGCTAATCGATTTGTAATAATAACCAGCGGGATGGTCGGGATAATTCTTGATGATATTATCAAATGATTTATCTGACGACTTAAAATTAAAGTTGTATAATGCTTCCAGTCCTGAAGTTATTTTGAATTTAATATTTGTTTGTGCCTGCGAAGTACTGTAAAGACAGATAACTATCAGGATAGCAATAAGTAAAATCCTTGAAAATAGTCTTTCGAAAGAGTTGAAAAGCATCATTTTAATTGAGAAAGGAGAAAATAAATATTAAAAAAATTTTAGACTTCAATTTCCGTTTTTTTCAATCGAGTGTTCCACCGCAGCTTTTACAAATTCCCTGAAAAGTGGATGTGCATTGGTAGCTCTTGATTTTAATTCAGGATGAAACTGGCAGGCAACAAACCATGGATGATCCTTAAGTTCAATCATTTCAACAAGCTCTTTATCAGGAGATAGGCCGCTAAGTATAAGTCCATTATCAACCAGCTTCCTTCTGAACTTATTATTTACTTCGTAACGATGACGATGCCGTTCTGAGATGTAGTTTGTTTTATATGCTTCATAAGATTTTGTTTTATCCTGAATAACACACGGATAAGCTCCGAGCCTCATGGAAGCACCCATTTCCTTTATATCCTTCTGGTCAGGCATCAAATCAATTACATTGTATTTGGTTTTTTTGAATTCAGAGCTGTTTGCATTTTTCATCCCGCAAACATTACGAGCAAATTCAACTACAGCGCATTGCAACCCAAGGCAAATTCCGAAGAATGGAATTTTATTTTCCCGTGCATATTGAATTGCTTTTATTTTTCCCTCGATACCTCTCTCACCAAAACCACCAGGAACAAGAACACCCGACACACCTTTTAATAATTCCTCAAATTTTTCAGTCTCACAATCTTCTGCATTTACCGGTTTCATCTTTACCTTAACCTGATTCTCAGCACCAGCGTGAATAAACGCTTCCATAATACTCTTATACGCGTCGAGGTGAGTTATGTACTTTCCGCAAACTGCAATTTCAACTTCGCGCTTAGGATTTCTAATTCCATCAACAAAATTTTCCCACTCATCGAGTTTAATTTTTCTTTCCGGTAAATGAAGGCGGCTGGTAACGAGCAAGTCAAGTTTTTCTTTGTGAAGAACAAGCGGAACTTCATAAATTGAGTGAACATCGTAAGCAGAAATAACAGCTTTAGAATCAACGTTACAGAAGAGAGCAATTTTTTCACGAATCTCTCTTGCCAGTTTTTTTTCTGATCGGCAAATCAGTACGTCAGGTTGAATTCCAAGCTCTAAAAGGTTTTTAACACTGTGTTGAGTTGGTTTCGTTTTTACTTCACCTGCGGATGCGATATATGGAACAAGCGTAACATGAATTACCATCGAATTAGCTCTGCCAAATTCAAGCATATGCTGTCTCATTGCTTCAATGAATGGTAAGCTCTCAATGTCGCCAACTGTTCCGCCGATTTCCGTAAGAATTATGTCATACTCTCCCAGCTCTCTAAGGCGGACTAACTTTCTTTTGATTTCATCTGTGATGTGAGGAATCACCTGTACAGTTGCACCAAGATAATCCCCTCTTCGTTCCTTTGTAATTACTTCGTTGTAAACCTGACCCGTAGTTGTGTTATTTGCACGAGTCATATTCACATCAAGAAATCTTTCGTAATGCCCAAGATCAAGATCAGTTTCAGCTCCATCATCTGTAACATAAACTTCGCCATGCTGGAATGGACTCATAGTTCCGGGATCAACATTTATATACGGATCGAATTTTTGGATGGTAACACTAAAGCCTCGCTGCTTGAGCAGGAGACCGAGTGAGGAGGCAGTTATTCCCTTTCCTAATGAGGAAACAACACCACCTGTTATGAATATGAATTTTACTTTTTTACCGCGGGACATTTGGTTTTTTTTTGCTTTCAAATATAGACTAAGGTCAAGTTATAAGCAATTTGAGGGCAATTAAAAATGGATTACTTACATTCTACTTAATAGCAGGGAGAGATACTTTTATTTAATAAATATTGAATTTTGATTTGCCATTAGGCTGGAATTTTCTTATTCTTATAAAAAAAAGAAAAAATTATTGGAACACAGCATTAAAATATCAGCAATCTTCCCAGTTAGCGCAAAAAAACTCTACGATTCGTGGTTGAATAGTAAAACTCACTCAGATTTTACCAGCGGCAAGGCACATATTGATTCAAGAAATGGTTCGTCTTTTTCAATTTCTGACGGATACATAACCGGCACAAACCTCATTCTTCAGCCGTACGGAAGAATTGTGCAGAACTGGAGGACAACAGAATTTCCTGAAGGTGCGCCCGATTCAAAATTAGAAGTTCTTTTTGAAAAGCATAACAGTGGAACAAAGCTCACAATTATTCATACTCATCTACCCAGTGGAGATGAAAAAAAATATGAAAAGGGTTGGAAAGAACATTACTTTAAACCAATGAAATTATATTTCCAGAAATCCAGGCCTGTTGCTAAAACCAGGTAATAAGTAGAGCTACTTAATAATTTTTTTGTTTAAGAAAATAAACACGAAATAACTGAAGTGATTAAGAAACATTTCTTTATTATCCTGATTTCTTACTTCCTTGTTGTTTCACCAGATTTTATTTGCCCAATTGATTTTCAAATTGACTCACTTGAAAATACATCAGGTTTATCTTCAGATAGTATTCGAAATATTGTTTTGGACTACAATCTCTTTTCTGAATTCGAATCAAGTAAGTTATTCCTTCCTGACTTAACTGATTCATTAGTTCTACAGCTCCAGATAAATTTATTAAGTAAAAAGCTAGAACAAAATTATATTTTTCAAAGTTCAATGTCTGAGCAATGGAGAATTGAAGATCAGCTGACAAATTATATAAAGTTTCAAAAGCGCTTAGAATTGAAATCCGAGTTGGGAGTTTTTAGTGAGATGTTGGGTCATGCAAGAAATCTTACTGCAGTAATATTGGCAATCCTTCACGTTATTAAGTACAATAAAGGTCTTTACAGGTGATTAACAGGAGTTAATTATTTACCAATAATCTCCTTGAACTACCTTCGATATTTCAACTATATTTGTTTCACTAATAAGAAGTTTTTACAAGGGTATTGTTGAAAAATAGTTTTTGGTTAATAATAATTTTTATCGCAGTTATTTGTTTTTCGAATTACGCACAGGATACCACGCAGAGTCTTGCATTCAAGAATAAAAGACCTCAGCAAAATGCACCATATTTTTATAGACCCGACCTCGCTTACCAGATCTGGCAAAAATTCAGATTAACCCAGGAAGCAAATGCCGGCGATCCACTGGCTCAGCACGAACTAGGTTTACGCTTCTTACTTGGTGAGGGCGTTCCTGCAGATACTTCTCAAGCGGTGTTTTGGATTAAGAAAGCAGCAGACCAAAATCTTACTTCCGCAAAATATAATTATGCAATTTTATTGATTAATGGAATTGGAGTTCAGTGGGACCCCTTTAATGCTTTTACACTATTTCAAAGTGCAGCGAGTGATGGAATGATTCAATCACAGTATGTAGTTGGAATTTTATACACAGATAATCTTACAGTTAAACGCGATTATAACCTGGCTTATTATTGGATTAAGAAGGCAGCCGACAATGACTATGATCCCGCAAAAGATATTGTTGCAAAACTTGAACCCAGAGTCTCACAAAATGTTGTTGATTCTCTTCTGAATTATTCAGGCAAACCGGAAGATAAAAATCCAATTCCTGATGCATCAGAAAATCTTACTTCTTCACTTGGTTTAGTCTTTATTGATTTTGAAACCATGACAGATTCTGCTGTTGTTATTACTGACAGTATGCTGATTGATAACATAGATATAATTGGTACAGACAGCCTTTCAAAAATTCTGTTGGCTGATAAGCCAAAAAGTTTGAAAGAGCTTGCAACTCCTCGAAACATTGAGATACTAACTTTGTTATCAGAAAACGGAAGCCCCGAAGCACAATCAATCCTTGGTAAAATGTACGAACAAGGCATTTACTATAATAAAAATTTAGTTGATGCTGCAGTCTATTACTATCGTTCTTTAAGAAATGATTCGCCTTCAGGTAGTTATTTGCTGTGGCAGTTATCACAACAAACAGGCTTCCAACAGCTTGTGCAGAGAGAAAGTGAAAACGGAAATGTTATTGCAAAGTATTTGTGGTATGGATTGACTGCTGTCGGATTTGACAGACGAATTGCAATTTCAGATGCACTGAATTTACTTGATCAATCAGCAGAAGCGTATTACCTCCCTGCTATGGTTGAGTCAGGACTGAATTACTACTCTAACAGATTTGGAAGATATAACACTGAAGCCGGAATAAATTTCTGGAAATCTGCTACTCAATTAGGCAGCAAAGAAGCTGAAATCAGGTTAATTGCTTCAAGGCTGCTGGATGAATTTGGTGGATATAATAAATCCGGAGATTTTAAGAAACTCAAAAAAGCTGCTGATGAAGGTTCGCTGTTCGCAATGGTCACTGTTGGACTATGTTGTAATCAGGGATTGGGAACAGCTCAATCAAAAACTGAGGCTGTAAATTATTTCAAGATGGCAGCACAGCGTGGGAATCGCTTTGCTTATGAAGAGTTGAAGAGAATTTATGATGAAATGAGACCTGCAGATTCTCAGTTTATAATATCAAATTGATTAACAATGAATATTAAACCCAAACTCCCTGAGTGGAGAACAAGTATTTTTACAATTATGTCGCGAATGGCAGTCGAACACAACGCCATTAACCTTGCACAAGGTTTTCCTGATTGGAATTGCGATGATGGATTACTTGAACTGGTTCATCACTTTCAGAAAAAAGGATTCAATCAGTATGCACCGATGCAAGGAGTTGTTAACCTGCGAAAAGCTATCTCTGAAAAAATTGAAAAACTGTACGGAAGGCATTATGATTTTGAAAATGAAATCACTGTAACGGCAGGTGCTACTCAAGCTCTTTACACTGCAATAACTTCAATTGTTAAAGCAGGTGATGAGGTTATTCTTTTCGAACCTGCTTACGATAGTTATGTCCCGGATATTCTTTCGAATGGAGGCATTCCAGTTTACATCGCTTTAAATCCAAAAGATTATTCATACAATTGGGAACTTGTCCGAAAAAAAATTTCTGACAAAACAAGATTGATAGTTATTAACTCTCCCCACAATCCAACCGGAAGTTTAATCACTCAAGAAGATATTAAAGAACTTGAAAAGATTACAAAAGAAACTGAAATATTAATTGTAAGCGATGAAGTTTACGAGCATATCACTTTTGAAGGAAGGAAGCATTTCAGTCTTGCTGCTTCAGATCAGTTGGCACAGAGAACATTCGTTATATCATCATTTGGGAAAACCTATCACACAACCGGCTGGAAGATGGGTTACTGCGCTGCACCTGAATATCTTACTAAAGAATTCCGAAAGATGCATCAGTTTATTGTATTCTCGGTGAATACTCCGATTCAATATGCATATGCAGAGTTTATGAAACAGGAAGAAAGATATCTTGCGCTGGGAAATTTTTATCAGCACAAACGGGATGTCTTCAGTAAAGCAATTAGAAATTCTAAATTAAAAATTAAAAATTGTCACGGGACTTATTTTCAGTTACTGGATTATTCAGAGATATCCGGCAAGCACGATTTAGAATTTTCTGAATATCTAACGAAAGAAATTGGTGTTGCTGTAATACCCCTATCGCCATTTTATGAGGATAGAAAAAGTAGATCATTGGTAAGAATTTGTTTTGCCAAATCTGATGAAGTACTAAAAGAAGCTGCAAGGAAGTTATCTGCTTTATAAAAATTTTTTGTGAACAAAAACCTTCGAGGTGCAAAGCCTGAATTAGACTTCTCTAACCTCGAAGGTTGGCGCATTAAAATCTTAGATAGAAAGAATATGAAGAGCATTATAGTTTAGAATTTATTATGAACAGAACCGATCAAATAAATCTTCGTAAAAAAGCTGCTTACATTTCCCTGGCAGTCGGTATTGGAATGTTCGTAACAAAAATGACGGCATATTTTATCACCGGCTCAGTTGCAATATTTTCAGATGCTGCTGAATCAGTTGTTCATGTTGCTGCTACAGGAATGGCTTTATTCAGCATTTTCCTTAGTTCTAAACCAGCCGATGAATCCCACCTTTACGGACACGGAAATGTTGAATACTTTTCTGCCGGTGTTGAAGGGTTCTTAATTGTTTTAGCCGCCGGTTTTATTATTTACCAGGCAGTACTGGATTTAATTGCAGGACCAACTCTTGAGTCTCTCAGCATTGGAGTTATTTTTATCAGCGCAGCGGGAGTTGTAAATCTTACACTTGGATATTATCTGATACGAACCGGTAAGAAAACCAACTCGTTAACTCTTGTAGCTGATGGAAAGCACGTTCTTACTGATGCAGTAACCAGCATTGGAGTTATTGTAGGAATTACTCTGGTTATCATTACTGATTTTGTTCTTCTCGATCCACTACTTGCAATAATCGTAGCATTAAATATTTTATTCACAGGTTATAAATTAATCAGGGAATCTATCGGCGGACTAATGCACGAGACAAATCCGATAATTTTGAAAAATATTTCCGACAGATTAATATCAATTAAAAAGGATTACTGGATTGATATTCACGAACTTCGCTACTGGCAATCTGGTGATAGAACATTTATAGACTTTCATTTACTATTGCCCTATTATTTCACGATTGAGCAATCTCACAAAGAAGAGAAACGAATTGATGAAGAGCTTGAAAAAGAATTCCCAAACTCACAAATAAAAATACATTTCGATTACTGTGTACCGGAGCTCTGCAAATTTTGCGGTTACCAGAAATGTGAAGTCCGGAAAGAAGAGAAGAAAATTAATTTTGAGTGGAATGTAGAGAAGTCAGCAGGCAAAGCAGTCTATAAAATACTAAGATAACGATTGTATCTTTACGTAAAACCAGCGGCATCATTTGAGTATTTTTTTAATTATTTAATTTATCGACATCATCATAATGTATAAACATTATTTTATTCTTTTCATCATCATCAGCATAAAAGTTTATTCGCAACCTTTGATAATAGCCCACCGGGGAGCTATGGCTTATGCTCCCGAAAATACAATTGCCGCATTTAAATTAGCCGTTGAACTTGGTGCTGACGCAATCGAACTTGATCTCAGACAAACAAAGGATGAAATTCCTGTCGCAATTCATGATGCAACAATCAATAAAACAACTAATGGAGAAGGAAATGTTGTTAATTTGACATTGGCTGAATTAAAACTTTTAGATGCCGGCAGCTGGTTTGACAGTAAATTCAATACTGAAACAATTCCTACTCTGCAGGAAGTAATTAATATACTCACTGATTCTGTGCTACTATTCATCGAATTTAAGGAAGGCAATGAAACTTATCCAGGCATCGAAGAAAATGTGATTTCGCTGGTTAGAGAAAATAAAATTGAGAATCAGACTATCTTAAAATCTTTTGATCTAAAAGTTCTTCAAAGATTAAGAAAGCTGGCACCGGATCTTCAGCTCTTATATGTCTACACATTCCATGTGCCCTGGCTGGATATGATAATAGACCGTGGAATTACATACGGAAGTATTTTTAATATCGATGTCGATTATTTACAGCCACATCGAATTTTACTTTCTGAATCATTCGTAAAAGCAGCACAGTCACGTGGTTATAAAATTGTTTCATGGGGAGTTGATAATGAAGAAGCAATTTTAGAATCTTTAAAATTTGGTGTGAACGGCATTGAGACAGATTACCCGGATAAGGCGAAAGAGATTATTGAAAAAATATTAAATGTAGAAAGGAAATAAGAAGATATCTTAAATTTTTTAAACGAATTATCTTAATCTTTTATCACCAGCACTTTGTCTACTCTTTTGCCGTCCATATCCACAACTTCAAAGACATAATTCTGTACTTTAAACTTATCTCCGGTCTGAGGAATCTTATTTAGTTTGAACATAATGTATCCACCGAGAGTAATATATTCATCCTGATGTTCAAAAATTATTTTTAATTTTTCCTTTAACTCATCAATTAGAATATCGCCATTAATCAGCAGTGATCCATCCTCTCTTTCAAATATTGGTAATTCATTAGCTTCGTGTCTTTCCGGCAGGTCGCCAAGAACATTTTCGATTAGATCGTGTAATGTGATCATTCCTTCGGTCGAACCGTACTCATCAACTACAATTGCAATATATATTTTTGTTTCTCTGAATCGCTCAAGAATTCTTATTGCTGTTATATTTTCGGGAACGAATATAGGCTGTATAGCCAGATCCCTGAGATTCAGTTCTTTACCTTCTTCAGAAGTCATCGAAAATTTTTTTACACTTATAATTCCAATTATTTGATCAATTGAACCGTCGCATAAAGGCAAACGGGAATATTTGCTTTTGATTATAATCTGCTTGGTGACATCGGGAGGATCATTTATATCAACCCACACAATATCCTGCCTGTTAATCATTACGGAATATGCTTTTCTTAAACTAAATCGAAACAAATTTTTAAAGATTTCTGATTCATCTTTTGAAATTATTCCTTCTTTGTATCCCAATTCACTTATTGCTTCAATATCCGTTCGTTCGATCGCTTTTTGTTCCTTGCCTTTTAATATTTTAGTAAAGAGTTGACTGATCACAATAAAAGGATATAATACAATAATAAGAACTCTTAGTGTGATGGTTGCAAAACCGGCGAAGTAACGCCAATAAGTTGCTCCGAGAGTTTTAGGAAGTATTTCGGAAAAAATGAGAATTACGATTGTGACTATGATTGATGCAATTGTAAGGTATTCGTTCCCCCAGATTATCTGCACTTGTGCACCAACTCCTGCAGCTCCCATAGTATGGGCAAAAGTATTTAAGGTTAAAATTGCAGCAAGCGGTTTATCTATATCTTTTTTCAAATCACGAAGGTGAATTCCGTACTTTTTTCCTTCAATTACCTTTGCCTCAATAAAAAATGGAGTAATAGTTAGGAGTATCGCTTCGAGAAATGAGCAGAGAAAAGAAATGAATACAGCTATAAGTAGATATAAAAGTAATAATTCCATATGAGTTAATTTATTTTATTTTTTATCAAAATTAATTAAATAAAATGATTATTTCTGTACAAATAAATTATTTCATTTTATGATTATAGAGATACATAAAACCTTTTATCAGCAAGTATAAATTTTACAAATCTGAATACTTAATGAAGTATTTGTGATCCATTTAAGATGGGTATGTACAAAACGCCCAACTATTGGCAAAGATAAACCTATTTATTTACGATTATTTGTGGATCCTTTACCTTCGTCAATATCAGCAATCCAACAATAAAAAAGAATGCGATTGCCAGTATGGCAGTCCGTTGATTAATTGCAGAAGATATAATCCCAAAGACAAAAGGTCCAAGTATCGCTGAAGCTTTGCCGAAGAATGAATAAAAACCGAAGAATTCTGTTTTCTTTTCAATAGGAGTGAGCAGTGACATTAAGCTTCTGCTGGTTGATTGAGAAGAGCCGAGCGAAATGCCTGCAAACGCAGCTATAATGTAAAAGAGATTTTTATCTTCAACAAAAAACGCAGAAGTCACAATTCCAATCCAAATCAGCAATGTTATTATCAAAGTTTTTTTATGTCCAATATGGTCGGAAATAATTCCAAAAATTGCCGAACCGATTATTGCACATGATTGAACAATAACAAATAGAAGTATTATTTCAGGAAAATCCATGTCTAATGTTTCTCGGGCGAATATTGATGAAAATATTATTACTGTGTTCACTCCATCTATATATAAAAAGTATGCTATAAGGAATACAGCAATATTTTTATATTTTTTAAAGTCGCTGAATGTAGATCTAAGACGCAAATAACCTTCAGAGATGAATTTTGTTTCGAATTTCATCTTATGTTGTTTGTCGGGCAGATAGATAAACAAAGGGAGGGCAAACAGTAGAAACAAAACCGCAGCTAATATAAAACTTATCTTAATATTCAAAAGGTTTGCTTCCTCAAAACCAGCTTGATATAATGGGAAAACGATAAGAAGTGTAATGAGGGAACCAACGTAACCCATAGCAAAACCATATCCTGAAACTCTTCCGTAGTTTTTTTCGGCGGTTAGCTCAGGAAGAAAAGCATCGTAGAAAACAAGCCCGGCTTCAAAACCGATATTTGCAAGAACAAGTAAAAATATTCCCCAGAAAATCATCGCGCTTCCTGTGAAGAAGAGTAAACCTGTTGCTACTATACATAAGGCAGTGAAGAATGCAAGAAATTTTTTCTTCCCAAAACCATAGTCAGCAATTGCACCGAGCAATGGAGAGATCAGAGCTACAATTAACATTGAAATGCTGAATGTCAAACCCCAGAGGAAATCTGAATTGGCTGCACCCTCTGTAATTATCTCTTTGAAATATAAAGGGTAACCAACAGTAAGAATGACAACATAGAAAGCAGTGTTAGCAAAATCAAAGAGAGTCCAGACAAATACTCTTCCTTTTTCTTTCATCAGTTACCTTGAAGGTGAGATTGATTCTTCGACAAGTCCCCTGCCTGCTTTATTAAGCTTGCCTTTATTTTTTTCATCTGCAAGGATAGCATCT
>DATIJX010000152.1:0-11943 GCA_035478175.1 Ignavibacteriaceae bacterium | reverse complement strand
TTTAGGTTAAAATTTTTTGACTCATAATTATAGGGGAACAGGACCCCGTTTGGAATAATCATAGATCCAGAAGAATTCACTTTATAATAATTCTTGGCTAAATCTATCATCTGTTGAGACAAGAAAACAAGAACATCCGATTTGTTAAATATTACTCTCTCTAAAGTTAAATCCTTTAACTTTGAAATAAACGAAGGTTTCTTGATAAAAATAGTTTGCTCATATTGATAAATGCCGTGAACTGTATATACAATTTTACACTTGAGTAGTGGCTTTAAAAGAAAAACAACTATTGTAAATCTTTCAAAAGTAACAAGATGAATAATTGAAGGCTTTATTTTATAAAGTTCAAGAATTAATCTAAATAGACCTAAACGGTAAACCTGTTGATTTGAAGATAATTTCTGAAAACCAAAAAGAAGTGCTTTAAAATTTCTCGTTTTTTCTGATTTAAAGAAATAACTCAGGAATACAGTGTCTTTGTTTGTAAGTGAGATTTCATTAAAAAGATTCTTGGCTACCTTTTCGGGTCCCGATAGTATTTTCCCTTCCCCAAATCTTCCAACTAATACAATCTTCACTTGCGTAAGTTAAAAGCTAAGTTATTTGAAAGGATATTTTATTGTCAGCAGGCATAACAATCATTTCTTTGCCAACCACAGTTCAGGATTCTGCTTATCTCTGCCTTTCCAGATTTCAAAGTGCAAAACATACCCGTCAATACTTTCATCAACCAAGGCAAGGACAGAACCTGATTTTACTTTCTCCCCTTCCGATACAAAAATCTCAGAGACGTGACTGTAAACCGTACGATAATTATTCTTATGTGAAATGATAATCACGTTTCCATATCCAGGAAGCCAGTCGATCGCTGCAACCACTCCTTCACCAACACTGCGTACATTTTTATCTTTATCAGCTTTGATATCCACGCCGTAGTTTAATGTAACAGTGTTAAGCGATTTGTGTTTATTCTCACCAAACTTCCTTATGACTTTACCTTTGTGTAATGGCCAAATCATTTTGCCTTTAAGTTCGGCAAAGGAAGCAAATGATGCTGTATTCAAATCGTAATCGTATCCAACATTTTCATCTCTTATTTTATTTTTTTCACCTGCTGACTTATCGGTAGAAACTAATTGCTCTTTATTGGCTGATGCATCTCTTTCGATTAGCTGAGCAATGAGTTGTTCTGTTTTCTTCTGTGCTTCTTTCTTAGCAACAATTACTTTCTTTAATTCTTTATTGTTTTTCTTAATTGAATTAAGAGCTGTTTTTCTCTCATTTAACTTTTGAGTTAAAACTTGCTTCTCATCATCTCTTGCCTTTGCAAGTAATAATTTTTCATTTCTTTCTTTCTTCAACAAAGCCTTTGATTCATCAAGCTCACCTTTTTTATCCTTAAGTTTTGTTAAATCTTTTTCACGCTGTTTTGCAAATACCTGCAAATAGTATGTACGCATTACTGCTTGCTGCAGCGATGCTGCATCGAACAAACTTTCAAGCTCATTGTACTGTCCCTTTTTATAAATAGCCTTCACATAAGTAGCATAGTTATCCTGCAATATTTTTATCTCTGATTCTGTTTGTTTGATTTTTCCTTCAACGATTTTTATTTCATTTTCTTTTTTGTTGATCTCGGTGCGCAATTGACCGAGTACTTTGTTTATGAGAAAATTTTGTTTATTAAGATTCTCAACTGCTTCAAATGATTTTTTTTCAGCTGTGGATTTGGAGGCTAATTCTTTCTCAAGATTATTTATTTCTGTTTTGATAGATGAGAGTTCGGATTTTTTCTGACTGATATCTTCAGATTGCGGGAAACATTCAATAATGAAGAAGAAGACTGGAATTAAATATTTGAGCTTGATTACCATTCTATAATTTCGGCATCGCCTGGTAATTCAAATTTTACTTTAACACCCTTGGAATTCGTAAAAATATTTTTATACTTAATGGTAACTTTTTGATTCTGCACCTTGTTCGTGATTTCAATATTAAATGGAATAGCAACGTTTTCGATTAGTTCAAATTTTGAATATTTACCCTCTAAATTTGTTTGTTCATCATCAGATTTCAGATTGTAGTTTGTAATTCCAAGTTGACGAATATCAACTTTATACACTGAGGTCAAATCATTTTCTCGATCATCATAAGTAAGGACATACTGTTCTCCCTCAACAGAATAGCTGCTCGGCTGCTTGTAAAGGTTAGGTGTTAAATTAACTGAGCCAATAAATGCATCAAGTAAATCAGTAAATGAAAGATTAACTTTGAAAATATTTTTTAATATGTCATCATTTACTCCACCGCGATATGCTGTATTCTGTAAAGCATCATAAAAAATGTAGCTGTCTTTCGTTACAAGAGCCTGAGCTAATTCAATTCCGAATGGTCCAAGTACTGAAAAATAAATTGAGTCGGGTTTTTGCATTATAATCTGAAAGGTTGCACTGTTGTTAAACTGCTCCGATTCGATCTCAAATACGCCGACACCTTCAAAGTTTTTAATTTTCCTTCTGTTAGCTTCAAGCTTGTTGATCAATCTTTCAGATGGGAGCAATTCAACATCTTCGGTTGGTTTCGAGGGTACACATCCCTCAACTAAAAAAAATAAAATAAATGCAGGGAGTAAAATTCTTTTAAAGATTTTCAAATGGCACCTGTAGAAACTTTATTCATTAATGTCTCATTCGATGAATCGAGTTCAAGTGCTCTTTTCCATAAATCAAGTGCTTCCTCCTTTTTACCCTGCATAAAAAGCACGTCTCCTAAATGTTCAAGCAGCACGGCATTATTTTCGCCATCAACATCAATTGCTTTTTTAATGTAGAAGTAAGCTTTATCATATTCACCAAGCTTAAAGAAAATCCATCCATAAGTATCCAGGTAAGAAGAATTTGATGAGTCTGCAGCCATTGCAATTTCAATCATCTCAAGCGCACGATCCAGATGAAGATCTCTTTCAGAAAGTGAGTACGCATAATTATTATTTATGAGCGCATTCTGCGGATCAATTTGAAGAGCATATTCATAAAGACTATCGCTCTCTGCCATCATTTCAAGGTTGTTATAAATCAATCCTAGCTGACCAAGCACATTTACATTGTTTGGATCTACACGCAGAGCACGTTTAAGATATTCAACTGCTTCTTCATTTTCCTGCAGTTGACTGAGGGTAAATCCATAAGCTGATAATGAGTTTACATCAGAAGGATTTAGTTCAACCGCTTTCTTTAAGTAATCTTTAGATTCCAATGCTTTATTTTGCTGTGCTAATGATAAGCCGAGTATAAGATTGACAGCAAAATCGTTTGGAAAAAGTTCAATTGCCTCTCTCATAATTGTTTCCGCATCTTCATAACGGCGATTATCAAAATACAATCCACCGAGTCTAATCCACGATTCAACGTGCCAGCTTGCATTTTCAGTAACATATTTAAAATTTTCTATTGCAAGTGAATCATTCCCTTCATTAAGTGCAATTGCTCCAAGGTAAAGTTTTACCTGCCAATCAGTTGTGTCTTTATCAATGGATTCAAAAAATTCTTTGGCAACCGGTAATGCTGTTGAATCTGAAAATGATTTCGCGAAGTATGTTGCTCCAATGCCTACTTTTGCTTCCAGCGGAACATCTGGCTTTTCGATTATATACTTAAACTCTTTTGAAGCACTTTCCCAATCATTTTGAATTATAAAAATCTGAGCTCTTTTTTCTCTTGCTTCAAGATCATCCGGCATTGTATCGATCATTTCATCCAGCATTACTAAAGCTTTTTCATTGTAGCCATTCCTTACATAAAAATCTATTGCAAGTTTTTGTAGTGCTACATTGCTTGGGTCAATTTCAAGTAATCCCTCTACTGACTCAGCCGCTTTTTCTTTGTAGCCGAGCTTCTCATATAATTCTGCGACACGTAAAAGTACATTCCAATCCAACCCGATAATATTTATTAGTCTATCATAAATCTTTATAGCTTCCAGAGGTCTTGTGTTTTCGTAAATTCTGGCAAGTTTATAGTAGGTATTTACATCAGTTGAATCAGCAGCTAGAATTTTTTCAAGCACTACTGCTGCGGAATCATTTTCTCTCGCCTGGATGAAAACATCTGCCAGTAAAAGTTGATATTCAGTTTTGGTTGAATCGAGTTGCACTGATAGCTTGGAATATTTTAATGCATTACCGAGCTTATTAATTGCGAAGTAATTTTTTGCAAGTGCAAAGCAAATACCTGCGCTGGTATCATAATCAAGTGCCTGATTAAATTCCTTTATTGCAGAGGAGTAATCTCCTTTTGATTCTGCTATTGAGCCATTTATAAAGTGTTCAACCGCTTTTTGTTTTGCTTTTTCAGGATCGGAAATGTTTTGTTCAGAAGATGAACTGCTTTGCGAAACATCCGAAGTCGAGCAACCGATCATTAATAAAGTAAGTAATGCTAACGCTAAATATATCTTCATAATCCTAATTATTTTAACAAAAAATATATTACCGACACTGCTGAATAACAAGTGAAATGGCTTTGGTTATTGAAGTGACAATAAGCAGACTAAACAAGATTATTCAATTGAAGAACTTAAATTAATTCCTCCAATGAAGTATTAGGATTATTTTTAATTCTTATACTATGTGATTAAATTTTCTTATAAAATATTAAGTACTATGCAGAAACTACTTAACATAATTTTTTTAATATGTCTCTTCACCATACCAGTTTATACTCAGGGTACGGCTGGCGACCAGGCAAAATATGAATATCGCTATCTAATTGACATGCCTTCTGCTGGAATTTTAGAAAAGGGAGTTGTTGGTGTAACCACTGAAATTTTGCCGGCAGGTGTTTTAATCGCCGTTATTGAAGCGGGTGTATTCGAGAATGTAAGTATTGGAATTTCTTATGGCGGCGGCAATCTTATCGGGACAGGAAAAGTTGATTGGTATAACTGGCCTGGCGTAAACATAAGGGCAAGACTCATTAATGAAGCTACTTTCTTTCCTGCAATAGCAATTGGATTTGACTCGCAAGGAAAGGGAGAATATGATGATACCGTAGATCGTTTTGCAATTAAATCTCCCGGATTTTTTGGAGCAGTAAGCAAGAATTTTGATTTCTTAGGTTACATGAGCTTGCACGGAACAGTTAACTATTCTCTTGAAGGAAACGATGGCGATAATTTTGTTGACATTCGAACTGGTGTTGAGAAAACTTTAGGATCAAGTTTTTCCCTCTTAATAGAATATGACTTTGCCTTTAATGATAACAACTCTGATTTTGGAAGCGGTAAAGGTTATCTAAATGCTGGTATCAGGTGGTCAATTGGAACTGGATTTACGTTGGGCTTTGATTTAAGAGACCTATTAAGTAATAAATCAGATACAAAAAATGCTGCTGACAGATCCTTCAAAATCGAGTACATAAAAAATATTTTCTGATAATATTCTCCCCAAAGCCCTATTCGACTGTCTCTTAAGTTGTACACAATAGTTTATAATACAATACAGACCGTCAAATAAGACCTTCCGAATCCCTCTCTTTTGAACTCATTTTGCCCCTTTAAGCAGGCTCGATAATTGTTTAAATTAAATCAGATTAAAAAACGAGGTTTATCATGAGAACAAATAAAACATTTTTCCTGCTCTTAACTTTTGTAGTTATTTTCTCCTTTACAGGATGCTACACACAAGTTGCCACATCTGATACTTCTTCAGTTCCCGATTATGAAGAAACATCTGAAGTTGCTAATTATTATTCAGAAGATGACGGAGAATCAGGTTATTATTCTGAAACAGATATTGACACGTTGGATGAAGAAACAATAATTATTAACAATTACTATGGTTATCCCTACCGAAGCTACTTCGTTGATTACTATCCAACAATTAGCATCGGAATTGGATTTAGCTGGGGATGGGGATATTGGGGATACTATCCATACTATGCGTATTGGCCATATTATGCTGGCTGGTATGGATGTGGTTGGTATTACCCGTACTACTACTCATATTATCCAGGATATTATTATGATCCATATTATTATCCTTACTATGGATCCGGTGGCTATTATTCTAATTACGGTTACAAAAACAGAAGTGAGTATGTATCTGGAATAAGAAATAACTCAGGCGGTCGTAATTATGGTGAAAGATTAAGAGATCCTCTTGTATCTGTTAGAGATGGTTCAATTGATAGATCCAGAGATAACCTAACTAGAGATAGAGATTTGACTGTGAGCAGAAATAATGTCAAAGATCGTACTTTGGGGATTGAAAATAAATCCAGGGACATAACAAGAGAAGTAGTTGGTTTAAAAGATGTTGATAGGACCACAGATACTAAAAGAAATAATATCTCAGACAGAGAGATAAACAGAACCAGTGATGTTAGAAATGATAAACGGCTTGGTTTAGATAGAGAAGTGTCAACTAGTAAAACTTTAGGCATCAACAAAAGAAATGATGTTTCAAGTGAAACGGTAAAAAGAAATAGTAACAACACTTCGGACAGAATTAATAAGGATAACAGAATCAGTACCGAAACAAAGAAACTCTTTGGAAAAGATAATAGCAGAACGAATACTAATACAAAGCAGCCGAATGTAAACACGCGGACAAATAATAACCAGACACCACGCAAGGATAATAATCCAAGAACAAGTACTTCGACTGAAAAGAAAAATAATACACCCCCAAAGCAGTATACTCCGCCTAAACAGAATAATAATCCTAAGAAGGAGTACACTCCTCCAAAACAAAACAGTAATAACAATCAGCCGAGGAGTTATTCACCTCCGAGTGGTAATAATAATACACCGAGAAGCTATTCTCCTCCGAGTGGTAATAATTCGCCACGAACTTCTACACCGCCAAGCGGTAATAGCGGAAACAGAGGTTCAAATAACTCAGGTTCAAGGAGATAATAAAATGAAGGGGATATTTTTCTTAGCAGTATTTGGGATAGGACTTTTAGGATTGAATGAAAGTTTCGCCCAATTCATTTCCCAGGAACTATATGTCTCCTCAGAATATCTTGCAATTAATAAATCAACGAATAGTTCTACAAATAAAAATGTTGTAAGTAATAGTCGCGGTGATAGAAGTCTAACAGTAAAAGATTCGTTATATGACTATCAGATTTATCAAAGATATTATCGGTGGGCTTATTACCCTGGATTATGCGGTTATACATGGGGATTTAGACACTTAGACGGAAAATTAACTGGACAACTATCTGCATTAGGTTATTTACCGCAGTTAAATTACTTTAATTGTCCAACAGAGTATTCTTATTATACAGATGGATCATACAACTCTCTGTATTGGCGAGATAAGAAGACTAAATACATATATGTGGCAAAGAATTCTGGAAGTGGAAGGAATTTAGAAATATATGAAGGGAATCCTTTAATTTCGATGAAGGAGAATTCCATTGAGCGAGTGGTATCTCAAGCATATACAGTCAAAAATTTTAAAAAAGAAACGCAAAGTGACATTGCTCAATCTGTAGTAACAACTGATAAATCTGAAAAAGCCGTTCAAAATATTGAAATAATTTCAATCAAGCGCGTTGTCTTAGTGAAACAACCTACACAGGGAAAAGAAATCAGTATTATTAATAGCCAGAGCAAAGATCAACTTAAAACCAATTTAAAAGAAAAAGGCTCTTGGAACACTGAAAGTATTTCAGAGAAAATTAAAAAAGATTTTAAGTTAAGTAGTGGAGCAAGAAAAGTTTATATGATTGATAAACCCAAGAGCACAAACGGATGGGAAAACTTCGGAGGGATATATAGTCGGTCATCGCAGAATAATGGAAATCAAGACACTGAGAAAACATATAACAATAACTCTCAACGAAGTTACTCTTCGGGAAGCGGAAACAATACACAAAGAAATAATTCAACACAAAATAGCAGCAGAAGATCAAATGTCTCAACCTCAAAAACAAGGGTAGTAGAATGAAAAAGATACTTGTTTTATCGATTATTGTTTTGGGAATCGTTGGTCTCACCGGATGTTATACAGTTCCAAGACATTATGTATCTCAAGAGATAATAGTATACTATCCGCATCCACCACCACCTCCGCCGGATTACTATTATCCACCAGTACCGCCAAGTCCGCCGGTCTATTATCCTCCGGCTCCGCAGCCATCAAATCCGCCAAGGGATAGGCAGCCAGAGAAACCCAATAATAGCTATCGTGAAAGGGATCCATTGCAAGGTGGAAGCAACAGAGGAAGCGGTGAAATAAATACTGTTCCTCCCGTTCGTAATCCCGAACAAAAAGCCAGAGAACAAAGATGAACAAGCTATTAATTATTCTGCTGCTTGGAATGTATGTTCAACTTGGCTTCGCACAAAATTATAATGATGCTCTTTTGCTGAGTGAACCAGGTCTGTACAACGGTGCAAGAGCACTTTCGATGGGCAACAGCTTCTCAGCTTTAAGTAATGACTTTTCAGGAGTCCTTTTTAATCCTGCTGGAATTGGTTTAATAAAAAAAGCAGCGCTATCCACCGGGATGAGTTTTAATTCATTTAATAATAACACGACTTTTTTTGATGCAGCATCTAATGCGAACAAGACTTCAGTCAATTTTAATCAATTTGGTTTAGTTTACCCGATACCAACTATTCAGGGAAGCTGGGTTGTTGCAATGGGCTACAACCGGGTAAAGGATTTTAGCCGAATCATGGAGTTTGATGGTTTCAATCCTGGAAACAACTCTATGATTCAAACTTTAACCGGTGAGTTTAATGAAGAGATACCTATCACAAATGATTTAGGTTTAGCTTATGAAATCAGAGATCCAAACACAAATAACTATATAAGAGACACAACATTGATTAATGGTTTTCTTAACCAATCGGGAAAGATAAAAAAGCAGGGCTATATAGATAAATGGTCTTTTGCAACATCTTTTGAAGTAGCAAAGGGATTTTTTGTTGGCGGAACATTTAACATACTTTCGGGAAGCTATAAAAGTGAAAGTGATTATTGGGAAGATGATACCAGAAATAATTATGGCGTAAACCTCGAGCTTGTTCCGGGAGACCAAACAACCAGAGACTTTCGAACTTTTTACCAAAATCAGGTCATTGAATGGGGTTTATCCGGCTGGGATTCACATCTTGGAATTCTTTATAACTGGAATGACAAATTCAGATTTGGTGCTTCTGTAAAATTTCCAAGCTACTTTACAATCAAAGAGGATTTTCTAGTACGTGCAAACAGCTACTTTGGAACAGGCTTTGAGTATTCTTTAAATCCTGCAATCAGTGACCCTATTCAATATGAAATAAAAACACCTTACGAATATACATTAGGAGCTTCAACCAGTCTTTCGATTATTACTTTAGCCGGTGATATTAAGATTATGGATTATACACAAATGGAATTTACGGAAGGGTTTGATTATGAATACCGAAATGAAAGACAAAAAGAAATTGATGATTTGTTTACAACAACAATTGATTATCATCTTGGTGCCGAAGTAAAGTTACCAAATCTTCCAATTTTTGGTCGCGCAGGTGTAATGTATTTGCAATCACCGTATGCTGATGATCCTTCGGAATTTGATAAAAAATATTTTACTCTTGGTGCAGGAATTCTTATTGACTCGGTATTTGGGATTGACGTAGCATACAGTTACGGCTGGTGGAAAGATTTTGGCGATAACTATGGAGTTAATGTATCGAGAACTTTTCAGGACATAAATGTTAATAATATTATCCTTAATCTTTCTGCGAGATTTTAAGTAATAGTTATACCGGGGAGATAGAAAATGAAAAAGTTAAAAATATTTATATTGTTTGTTGTTATACTGATTCTGAGTTCATGTGATGTAAATGATACCGAGAATCAAAAGATTACTTCCGCATTTTCACTCGCTGTTGGAAACAAATATTGTTTTAGACATTCATCACAAATCATTGGCTCACCGAATGTTACATCTTGGTTTACTTCAAAACAAATCTTATCCGATACTCTCATAGACAGTAAACAATACTTTGTTTTCGATGATGGAACGAAATTAAGATCAGATAAAAATATTGTCTATCAATTTGTAAATGGACTTGAGATTGTCTATTTCAGTTTCAATGTAAACGTCGGAGATATAATTCTTTTTGAAAATAACAATTACTCACTTAAAGAAATAAGAACATCCAATGATTTTTTTGGTGAGAGTTTATCGCTCTATACAATTTCAAATGAAATTTTCAATCCTGATTCCACTGTCCAATATTCCTTTTCAAAAAAGTTTGGTGTTGTAGACTATAATCGTAATCATTCAAACACTATAACAAATTTCTATTTGGATGGTGCAGTTATAAAAAATCTTGGCTATGGTCGTCTTAAAAACTAATTTCCGGTATAACCTGCGACTCAACAAGATGACTTCATTAGCCCTTAGTTTTCGCAGTTAGACTTTATTCAATTAGTAAAAAATTTATTAAAGTGAATAATATTATCCTTAATCTTTCAGCAAGATTTTAATTAATCAAAGCCCTCGTCTAAATCTATCGGGAAGGTGATTTCATCTTCCCTTTTTTATTTCCCACCTCATCAGTGCTGCACAAATAATTTTTAAACCAAAAATAAATTTACATTACGATGCAATTTCTTACTATTTGGCTTACTTGTAATTGCAACCCTATTTCGTCCCTGACGGGACTTCGATTTTTATGTGGTTATTTTGCTCTATAAATATTTTGTCCCGATGGGACAATAAGCTTTTAATATTTGATTTAACCTTTGCAATCCCATTAGGGATTGAATATTTATAGAAATTTTAAAACCTGTATGAATTCAGAGCCCCGTCAGGGACGAAATGAAAAATTATTTTGGACAGATATGCACCGCATATATTTAAATCAAGCCTCATTTGATATGGATGATGGAAGGTTATATTTTTTATAGTCATTTTTTTTAAACTTGAGATTGAGATAAAAGGCACTATAACTAAAATAGAAAGCAAGCATTATTATTTGATCCCCGAAAATCAGGATGAAGAAATTCTCTGTTCACTCAAGGGTAAATTCAAAAAAGACTATGAAATGAAGAAGAACAAATTATTCTTCACAGATTTTATTACAGTTGGTGATTGCGTTGAATATGACTTGAACAAAGACGGCAGCGGTGTTATCACAAAGATTGGAAAGAGAAAAAACCACCTCTCCCGGAAACTTCCTAAAGTACGCGGGGCTAGTTACAGAGGCGAAAGACTTGAACAGGTTGTTGCTGCTAATATTGATAATGTTGTGGTTGTAACAAGCGTGACTTCTCCGGATTTTAATAACCGGGTGTTAGATAGATTTCTTGCCGCCGCCGAAAGTTCGAACTTAAATATTATTATAGTTCTGAATAAAATTGATCTGGATCAATCGGACTTTGCCAATGAGTGGAAGAAACTTTATGAAGGGATCGGATATAAATTCATTTTGACAAGTGCAGAGACCAATGTTGGAATATCATTACTGAAAGAAGAATTAAATGGTGCAAAGAATTTATTTTGGGGACATTCAGGCGTCGGCAAATCTTCACTACTTAATAAAATCTATCCCGAACTAAAACTGAAAATTGGTGAAATCAGTCAGTTTTCTTCAAAGGGAACTCATACAACGGTTACTTCAGTAATGATAAAAGTTGAAGAAAATACTTTTATAATCGATACTCCGGGAATTAGAGAAATTGATCCTTATGGTATTCGCAAGTCAGACCTCGGACATTACTTTATCGAATTCGGCAAATACATTAATAAATGTAAATTCAATACGTGCACGCATCATCACGAACCTGGCTGTGCTGTGATCGATGCTGTTGAAAATAATTTAATCGCTTCTGAGAGATACGATAGTTATCTGCGAATATTAGATACAATAGAGGATGACCTAAACTTCTGATGAAAATTAATTTAGAAGAGATACTAGAGGAATTTAATT
>DATIJX010000151.1:0-7476 GCA_035478175.1 Ignavibacteriaceae bacterium | reverse complement strand
CACATCGCAGCTTTGATTTCTTTGTCTGATCTTTTCATCTCAAATGATACTGGAATTATGCACGTTGCGGGCACAACTGAAACACCGCAAATTACTATTTTTGGTCCTACAAATCCGTTTAACTGGGCTCCGATTGGAGCGAACAAATATTTCATTCGTAAGTCTGAACTTATTGATGATGTCTCTGTTGAGGACGTTTTTCATCTATGCGAAATAATTTTACAAAAAAGGGAGTTAGTAAAATGAACAAGTGCATTGCCGCTGTTGATATGGGCACAAACTCGTTCCACCTGATAATTGTTCAGGTGAAAAGTGATGGTTCATTTAAAATTATTGATCGTGAGAGGGAAGTGATACGCTTAGGTTCTCACAAAGGAAAAGAGTTCACGTGGATATCCGAAGGTGAAATGGAAAAGGCAATTGATGTGCTGAGAGATTTTAATAAAATCGCTCAATTCTATAAAGCTAATCTGAGAGCAATAGCAACCAGTGCAATAAGGGAAGCAAAAAATAAAAGTGAATTTATTGACCGTGTGTTTGAAGAAACCAACATTACAGTTGAAGCAGTTGACGGTAGAACCGAAGCTGAATTAATTTACCTTGGTGTGCAGAATGCTCTTGATGCTGAAGATAAAAGAATTCTATGTGTTGATATCGGCGGCGGCAGTACTGAATTTCTTCTTGGCGAAAATGGAAATTCGGAATTTGCAGAGAGCATTAAAATTGGCGCAGTCAGGTTAAGTAAAATGTTCTTCCCTGATTATCATCTTACTGAACCAGGAATTGATATGTGCAGGCAATACATAAAAGATAAACTTGATTATAACACTAATCTCCATCCAAATCATATCTTTGAAATGGCGGTTGGCAGTTCAGGAACAATTGTGGCGGCAGCATCTATTATTAGTTTTCGGCGTAATGGAAAATTCAAAAAAACTATGAACGGTTTTACTTTCACTTCAAGTGAAATATTTGAATTAACCGCTGACGTACTTAAGTGCGAATCACCGGTTGACAGACTTTTCATTGAAGGAATGGAAATTAAAAGAGCGGATATAATTCCCGCAGGATTGCTAATTCTCTCACAGGTTTTTGAAACCTTTAAGCTTAAAGAAATGACTGTATCTGAAAATGCTTTAAGGGAAGGAATTATAATCGATACGATAATGAAGATGGATGAATTTAAATCTCTCCTGGTTTAGCGTTTTTCTTTTGCTTCGAATACGCCGGTAATAAAACCTGCCCCTGATAGTGATACCAATGCAATGATTATCATTAATTAATCAAAGAAGCTACATCCTATGATTTTCTTCCCAAAGCAAAAATTCAAGCTATTAATTTTGCTTTTAGGCAAAAATGTCAGAAACATTTCGCTAAAAAGAATGCAAAAATGCAGAAAACAAATTTCTTAACAGAAAAGATGTGAAGTTCTGAAAATGGTAAAATGGAATTTGCCGGAAATGATACACGGAACTATTTTATCTGTGGAATTGATATATTTAAAAACGAAATACGAGTGATTTCCGCGGATAAATTTTTGTCCGGATTGATTTAAGTTTATAAGTTCTTTAACAGAATAAAGTGATCATCAATTAACTATTATTATTCCTCATAAACCAATTACCTTTAATAAGAACACACCGCGTTATATTTACAAAAATTTATATTTAAACAAATAATTAAATCAAGCATAGTTCTCGCATAGTAAATGAATGATTATTTACTTAATTTTCCCTCAAAGGAATATGCTATCTAAAAATCTAACGAGGCATTTTGTATGAAAATGTATAATTATAAAGTTATTTTAGAAGAATGTGAAGAAGGTGGATTTTATGCTGAATGTCTGGCATTTCCCGGTTGTCACGTGAAGGGTGAAACTTATGAAGAGACGATGAAAGAAATAAAAGCTGCAGTAAAATCTTTTATTGATGATTACCTGGCTAGAAAAGAGGAACTTCCATCTGATAATTTTTTAGTTACTTCGGTACAGATTTCAGTATAACAAATATCGAACTGTTTTAATGAATTAGTATTTTATATTTATTTATAGTTTTCATAGACTTAAATAATTAATTTTTTTAACTTTAAATAGTGGATGATAAATTGGCAACACAACAAAAGAGTAAAAGGCGAAGCAAAAGAATAAAACCAACTTTCTCGAAGAGCGCTTATCCTCATATTTCCTTTGAAAAAAAGATCTCCAATGGAAAACCTATAATAAGCGGAACCAGAACGAGCGTTAGAATAGTTGCAGGCTATTATCAAATGGGTATGAGTGTGGATGAAATACTTGCTACACTTTCTCATTTAACACCTTCTCAGGTTCATTCTGCTTTAGCTTATTACTTTGATAATCAAAAAGAGATAGATAGTGATATTCATGATAATGAAAGTTACTATGATTCAAATATAGTTTTGTAAATGATTTATGAAAATTAAGCTATTAATTGATGAAGATGTACACGCCACCTTATCAGAAGCTCTTCGGAAACGTGGTTATGATGCTATCAATGTTCAGGAATTAGGGAAGAAAGGTATTTCAGATCAGGGATTAATTGATGAAGCGATTAAAAACAGAAGATGTATTATGACTTATAATATTAAAGACTTCATAATCCTTCATAATAATTTTCTTGAAAGGAATCAAAGCCATTTTGGTATTATCGTATCAAAACAGCTTAGCTTAAGTGAAACATTAAAACGTTTATTAAAAATTTTGAAAACCTCAACTGCGGAAAAAATTAAAGGTAGAGTTGAGTTTCTGTAATCAGACTAAAGTTAAAGCATCCATCAAATACCTTTAATAAGAGCCCACCCCTCTTTATATTTACGCATTATTTAATTTTACCTCTGACTTAATCCAGAAATTATGGAACAAATTAGAAACTTCTGCATAATTGCGCATATAGACCACGGTAAATCCACTATAGCCGACAGGCTTTTGGAGAAAACCGGTGCCGTTACAGAGCGTGAAGCAAAAGCTCAGGTTTTGGATGATATGGATCTGGAAAGAGAAAGAGGAATTACCATTAAATCCCACGCCATTCAGATGCATTATACTGCAAAAGATGGTGAAAAATATATTCTTAATTTAATTGATACTCCCGGTCACGTTGACTTCAGTTACGAAGTCTCCCGGTCACTTGCTGCCTGCGAAGGTGCGTTGCTTGTTGTAGATGCAGCACAGGGAGTTGAGGCGCAAACAATCAGCAATTTATATCTGGCACTTGATGCTGGTCTTGAAATAATTCCTGTCCTAAATAAAATAGATTTACCAAGTGCTGAGGTTGATAGAATTTCTAAACAGGTAATTGATTTGATTGGTTGTAAGGAAGAAGATATTCTCAAAGTAAGCGCAAAAGCCAATATCGGGATTGATGAGTTGCTTGAAGAAATAGTTAAACGAATTCCTGCACCAAAAGGAGACCCCGGAGCACCACTTCAGGCATTAATTTTTGATTCCATCTTTGATGCATACCGCGGTGCTGTTGCATACATAAGAGTCTTCAATGGAACTCTTCGAACAAATGATAAAATAAAATTTTTTGTTACCGATAAAATTATGGAAGCCGAAGAGATTGGAATTTTAGGATTAAGAAAAGAAAAGGTTGATGAACTTTCAGCAGGTAATGTCGGTTATCTGATTGCTGGAATTAAGGATGTCAGGTTTACGAAAGTTGGAGACACTGTAACGCAGGCAAAGAACGGAGCTGAAAAACCTCTTCCTGGTTATAAAGAAGTCAAACCGATGGTTTACAGCGGACTGTATCCAACAGATTCAGATGATTATGAAGGTCTGCGCGATGCTCTCGAAAAATTCAGGTTGAATGATTCAGCACTTGTTTATCAGCCTGAAACTTCCGCAGCACTTGGCTTTGGTTTCAGGTGCGGATTTCTTGGAATGCTTCATATGGAAATAGTGCAGGAAAGATTGCACAGAGAATATGATCAAACAATTATTACTACTCTTCCAAACGTTGAGTATTACGTTTATAATAAAAGAGGAGAGAGGATAGTTGTAGATAATCCTGCAGAAATGCCACCAATCGGAGAGATTGACAGGATTGAAGAACCATATATAAAAGCACAGATCGTGTGTCCGAGTGAATATGTGGGAAATATTATGAAACTCTCGATGGATAAAAGAGGAACATATAAAAACACAACATATCTTGACCCAACTAGAGCCGACCTTCAATTTGAATTTCCACTTTCGGAAATAATTTTCGATTTTTACGATAAGCTAAAATCAACTACTCGCGGCTACGCATCTTTTGATTATGAATACATTGGCTACGTTGAGTCCGATCTTGTTAAGCTTGACATCTTATTGAACAGTGAACCGGTTGATGCTCTTTCAATGATTGTTCATCGTGATAAAGCTTATGATTGGGGAAGAAAAGTTTGTTCAAAATTAAAAGACCTTATCCCGCGGCAAATGTTCGAGGTTTCAATTCAGGCTGCGATTGGTTCAAAAATAATTTCAAAGTCGGTGGTAAAAGCATTGAGAAAAAATGTAATCGCAAAATGTTACGGCGGTGACATCACGAGAAAGAGGAAACTTCTCGAGAAACAAAAAGAAGGCAAAAAACGAATGAAACAAGTGGGGAATGTTGAAATTCCACAAGAAGCCTTTTTAGCAGTATTGCAAATAGAGGAATAATCTAATGGGAAATTTCTTTAAGAAACTTTTCAAATTTTTTAAAATACTTTTTTTAGTTGCCATCATAGCTTTAATAATTAAAGCATTCGCAATTGATGCTTTTCAGATTCCGAGTTCATCTATGGAAAACACATTGCAACCCGGAGACTTCATTCTTGCAAATAAATTTGCTTATAATATTGCTACTCCGCGGGAAATACCAATAGCTGATATTCACATCCCTCAATACAAATTATTTGAAGTTGGTAAACCTGAAATAAATGACGTTATCATTTTTGAATTTCCACCAGGATTTGAGAATGATTCGCTCAGAGGTGGTTCTAAATATGTCAAAAGATTAATTGCCGGTCCTCACGATACGCTTAAAATAACTGAAGGTAACATTTTTGTTAATGGAAAAACGATTCAACTGCCGGAGACTTTCAAAACTTTGAAGTACGAAGAACAAAGCTGGATACAGGATGCAATTATTTATCCACCCGGAGCTAAATGGAATAGAGTCAGTTATGGACCAATAATCATTCCTGCAAAAGGTGATACAATAAAAATTACACCGGAGAACTTTGAGCGTTTCCAATCTGTTATAGTTATGGATCACGGTGAACGCTCTTTGCTTTCGGAAGGGACTATAGTAACATTGGATGGAAGAGCAATATCGGAATATGTGCTTAAACAGGACCATTATTTTGTTATTGGAGACAACTTTGAAACGAGTATGGATAGCCGACATTTCGGTTTCATTACTGATAATATGATAGTTGGAAAGGCCTTGTTTATCTATTGGTCTTTTGATTCAAAAAAAGTAGCGCCCGGGCCGCTTGGATTTCTTTCAGCCATCAGAGCTGATAGAATTTTCAAGGGACTAAATTAAGTTTCATAAAATTTTTATTCATTATGAAAAATTATATCCTCTGGATATTTTTTGTTTTCACATCAATAAGCTTTTGTCAGCAAAAGTATTCCATCTATTTTAAAGATAAAGGTATTGAATCATCGGTGAAGCTTGAAAAAAGCAGTCCGGTTTACAATTCTGCATTGTCTCTTCTTTCAACTAAAAGTATTGAAAGAAGAATTAAAAATTTAGGTGAAGATAATCTCATCACATACGAAGATTTGCCTCTGAAAGAAGATTATGTTTTTCAGTTAGAACAAATTGGAATAAAAATCGAAAATAAGTTGAGATGGTTCAATGCCGTAACTGCTTATTTAACCGAAGATGAAAAAAATAAAGTAACCAGCCTTTCTTTCGTTGAAAAAATTGATCCTGTAAGAAAGTTTGTATTTAAATCTCCTGAAGTAAACGAAGCATCTTTTTTATTGAAACAACCCACTAACCAATTTTCATTTGATTATGGTCCGTCATTCGGACAGCTTCAGCTTTCCGATGTACCGGCAGTACATTCAAAAGGAATTTCCGGTGAGGGTGTATTGCTTGGTTTACTTGACACCGGCTTCAACTGGAAAAATCACGAATCACTTAAAGATGCAACGATTGTTGCTGAGTATGATTTTATTTTTAAGGATACATCCACAGAAAATGATTCTCTCGATGTTCCAAATCAACATAATCACGGAACACTTGTATTCTCAATAGTCGGAGGTTTCAAAGAAGGACAGCTTATTGGTTCTGCATTCGGCGCTGATTTTATTCTTGCAAAAACAGAAGATATCAGAAGTGAAAAGCACATAGAAGAAGATAACTATGCAGCAGCAATTGAATGGATGGAAAGTTATGGAGTTGATATAACCAGCAGCTCATTGGGTTACAGCACTTTCGATCTGCCAGAGTTTTCTTATAGTTATTCAGATATGGATGGAAAAACAACAATAGTTACTAAAGCTGTTGAACTTGCTTTTAGAAGAGGTGTAGTAACTATTTCCTCGGCAGGTAATGAAGGCAATAGCTCATGGAGATACATAACTGCGCCAGCAGATGGTATAAATACTCTTGCAATTGGAGCCGTGAATAATGGCAATGCAGTTGCAGCTTTTAGCAGTCGTGGCCCAAGCTATGACGGCAGAATAAAACCTGAAGTTGTTACACAAGGTGTTGGGGTATACTGTGCAGCCGCTGGTAATTTTACAGGTTATTTAACGGCTAGCGGTACTTCTGTTTCAGCTCCTATTGCAAGTGGAGTTGCCGCATTACTTTTATCAGCTTATCCGCACTTGAAAAACACGCAGATAAGAAATATTCTTATTGAAACTGCTGACAATAGTTTCTCACCAAATAATGAAATAGGTTATGGATTACTTTCATCGGTTAAATCAATTGAATTCCCCAATCTTGATGCATCAGATGGTACCTTCATCCTGAATAAAATGTTTCTTACAAACGATAATATTATTCCACAGACAGTTTTTGTTCACTACTCCACCAACGGTGTTGACTATACAGAAAAACAGATGGAATTTGATGACAGCTTAAAGTACACTTTCAAACTTCCTTATTTTTTTAACGATGAGCTGGTAGATTTTTATTTCACTTATGAAGATAATACCGGAGCTTCATTCAGAGATCCTGTTAGTAATAATTACAAATTTTATTACGGTTCGCTTGATATAAGTCTTAATACAGCTTTAAATAGAACTTATTCTGATTATAAAGTTAGTGAGCCTTATCCAAATCCTTTTAATCCGCTTCAGAGTACATTTACATCTCTGTCAATAAAGTCCAATGGAAATGAAAATCTTACGATAAGAATCATTGATGCATTAGGTCAGCAAGTTGTCTTCTACAATACTATAACTGTTGATGGCGAAAACAAATTCGACTGGTATGGAAAGAATGAAAATGGTGTGCCTATGGCAAG
>DATIJX010000150.1:0-46463 GCA_035478175.1 Ignavibacteriaceae bacterium | reverse complement strand
CTTAAAGAATTAAATGAAACAGGTAAAGCAATTCTTTACATCAATTTTGATTCTGGTAAATCAACAATAAAAAAAGAATCAATGCCTATTGTTGAGCAGATAATAGAAATGATGAATCAGGCAAAAGATATTAAGCTTAGTGTTGAGGGACATACTGACAGCGATGGCAGTAATGAATCCAATTTGAAACTTTCTGAAGCCCGTGCAAAAGCAGTTGTGGAAGCAATTACTAAAGGAGGCATTGATGCTGTACGATTAAGCTCCGCGGGCTTTGGAGAGGAAAAACCTATTGCTGATAATTCTACGCCAGAAGGTAAAGCCAAAAACAGAAGAGTTGAACTAATTAAAAAATAAATTTAAAGAAAGGAATCAGCCATGAAAAGTGATAAAAATTTCTTTGTAAGCATTCTGGGCATATTCATTGTGCTTTTGACAGTTAATCAGTTGAATGCACAGCCGGAAGGATTCAAACTATATGGAATCGAGACTGGTATCATTGAATACAAATATTCCGGCAACGAAGTTGGTGTCGGTACACTTTACTTCGATAAATTCGGGAACAGATGTGCAATGAAGATGGATACAAAGAGAGATGGCGAATTAAACAGAGGATGGGTTATATCTCTTGAGGAGTATCAATATATTTATGACAAGTCCAGATCCAATGAAGGATGGAAACTCAAAAATCCGATTATTGAATGGATTCAGCTGAACAGTTTGAAAGAAATTGAGAAGTACACAGAAGATATATATGCAAAATTAGGAATCGTCAGAGCGGGAACAGAAAAATTCCTCGGTAAAGAATGTTTAGCATACAAAGGTGAAAATGGTAAACTTCTTACATGGAATGGAATCCTGATGTACCTGAATCTTAATTTTGGTGGAGAACTTACACAGCAGGAAGTTACATCAATAAAAGTAAACATTCCGGTTGATGAAAAATATTTTGAGATACCTAAGGATGTAAAATTCTCGGATTTGCCAATGTTCGGAACAGAGGGTTATGATGAAGAGGAAGAAGACAGTGGCGATGAGGACGAAGAATAAACAATTATAACTAATAGAGATAATAAAGAGGAGATTTAAAAATGATTTCGCCAAAACTATTTATTATGATACTTATTGTACTATTAATACTTCTCATATCATGTTCAGAGGAAGAACCTACTGGTCCGCCTCAGGTTTTTAATGTTGAATATGACGGATTTCTGCAATTGAGGTTCACTAATGAATTCCCATCATTTGATGAAACTACTCAGGTTGATGTTCATATTGATAAATATGGCAAAGTAACATTTGGAACCGGAACTTTATCATATAACGCAGATGAAGATAACGGTCAATCAAGAATTGTAAGAGTAGGTACACTTTCGTTGAATCCGAAAGGCAGTCATTTTGTAAGCAATGGAGATGATTACCTTGATGTCGATGAAAATACCACCATTGTGGAAAATATGATCGTTTATTACTGGGATGATAACACTCAAACCTGGGTTGAATTTTTAAATGAAGATATTAATAGTACGTGGAATGGCGGCTTAGGATTTAACATTGATGATGCAGTTTTAACGGGTTCAATATTACAATCAGTTACTGCCTGGGGAAGTACAACCTGGGGATTATACCTTGTGGTAATACCTTAAAATCCAAAATATTATTGAATTTAGATAAAAATTTCGTTAATAATTATAAAGAGTTGAGCAAAATGAAAACTAAAATAATATTTATAATTTGCTTGTCGATCCTGGGCTCGAATATTCTGCAAGCGCAAAAAAAACCGGCTAAAGACGAAACGGGTTTTTATGATATAATAATACAATTTGAAGGCAGCGCTCCATGCGATCCTTGTAACGGACCTTATCTCACCAAATTATTTGTTGAAGTAAGATTCGAAGGAATAAAAATTAAATTTTCTAAATATAAAGACAAAGGAGGATTGGGTTCGTATAATTGGTATTTCTCCGCGTTTAAAAAGAAAAAAGTCCAGGGTTATCCTCTTTTGGCTTTGATGGGTGAAGGGAAAATCTCTCAGTATGATCTTTGTGCTTATACTCCAAAAGGAAACGATTGCAATGACCTGGCAAACTGTTTTTTCACCAATCGCCACACAGTACTGATGCCCGTAATTCGTGTCATATCTGCAGGTGAAATTGAGGATAGTGATGATTTATTTGGTTTAGAAGAAGTTGAAATAGATACTTCGGATTTTCCTATAGCTCCGTTAGTGAATACGGGTGAATTTGTTATGCATGTTGTGTTTGGGCTACCGGCTGATGAGATGGGACTCGGTAAAGCAAAAGTTGAATGGAGTTGCGAAGATTGGAAAGAACCCAATTCTATTCACGATATTGATTTTATGTTTGCAGTTCCAAAGCTTGCCTTGTTGCAAGGAGAAGGCTATGAAAGCAAATTTGATTTCGTGCACGAGGATGTTCCAGGATCAGGCAGCATAAGGGTTGTATTTTTTTCTTTAAACTAATTTATAAATCACAAAAACACTAAAAGTTATTTATTGAAGAGGTATTTAATTGATTCAAATATATTCCTTAAAAAACTACAGAGGCACAAAATGAAAACACAAAAAATTAAAATCGTTTTATCAATACTCTTGTCACTCACGTTATTGATAATTATATCTTCTTGCGGTGATAAAAGTGATTCAGCGGAAGAAAGAGGCCAGCAGCTTCAGGAAAAAGAAAAAGAGCTCATTGAATCAGGCAAGCATGGTGTTGAAGATCTTGCTGGTAAAATTAATCTTCTCACAATTGCTGATATAGAAAAAGTTTCAGGAGTGAGTGGTATTAAGCTGGTTGACAAAGGATCTTTACCAGGTGCAGGCGGCAGTTTAAACTTTGCTTTAAATGACAAAATGTATGCAATGTTTGTTATCGCCGATATGAATGTTTACGATCAATGGAAGACCGGTGAAAAGTATGTCCACGAAAAGTTAAGCGGTATTGGTGACGAAGCTTTTTCTGCACCAGAAGGACCTGTTCAATTTATAGTATTCTTTAGAGATGGAAGTAATGTTGCTTCCGTATCCTCATTCGTAAACTTTGATACAGGTGATCCTTATCTGAATCTTAAACAGTTGAGTGATCTGGCAAGAATTGTAGCTGCAAGAATGTGAAAATATGTAGAGGGAATTTTGGACTCTGAGTAATTACTTTGTTAGAGTAATTAACTTATGATTGGATATATCAACAACTGATAAGGAATCATCACGCAGTATACTATTTAACTTTTTATTGCACTGATATTAAATCGTCTGATTTCATTATCCGGCAGGTCGCTGAAATTGTAGTGAATATATTTTTCCTCTTTTAGTTTTTCAAGCTCATACCATTTATATCGTATTTGCTTGAAACCTAAAATCCTAAGATCGCCTGCCACAGTATTGTGAAATTTTTCCAGCGAGCTTCTTTTTGTGAAACTGTCGTGAGTAAAAACAACAATTTTATTTCGTTCGTCATTCAGGATGGTTATTTTATAATCTAGCCCTGCCAGTCGGTCATTTAGATATTCGCCGAAATATTTTCTGATTTCAGGCAATGACCTTACCTGGTGTTTGACAGCTAATTCCCTTACCTGGTTTTGCACTAAGAGTACATCATTATCTTCTTCGCTTACTGCATCATATCTTGGAATAAAATCATTCCAGTAGTTTAAATCAACCAATGTGTTCTTAGCAGATTCCCAACTATTGATCTCCTTCTCGTAGTTATTTACGGTGTTATAAATCTCTCTTAACTCTCTGAAGTATTCTGATTTTTTTGAAGGAGAAAAGCTTGATACAGTTACCGCTACTACTGAGATAATAAGCAGGGCAAGAGATACCGAAACTATTAATCTATGTCTTTCAAATATTGTGAACATAACTCATTGTCAAAAATTTCGTCATTATTGTCTCAATTGTGCACCAATTATGCCAACTCACCTCCAATTCAAAATCGATTAAATTATTAAAATGTCCACCAGACAATTGTAATATTTACGAAATATCAAGTTATTTAGGCTAATCTTGACTGATTGAAAACGACAAAATATGCCAGCGACGACATAAATGGAATCTTGGTGATTGATGATTTATTCTAATTGTGCCGGAGTGTAGTAAGTATAGAAATAAAATTGCAATCCAGATTGAATAATCTAGACGTGATCTGAAAAGTATTTTGTGACAACATCCCTAAGATTATAACGCGAAGCCATCACCTCACCATACGCCCCGGATCTGATAGCTATGAAATCTTCTCTTTTGTTTAAGGATAATACAATGCAAAAGGAATACATATTTTAATTAAAGACACTCCTAATCGCATTCCAGAAATATTTCCACTAAATTTGTGATGAAAATTATTTAAGTCTCGTAAAACCCGGAGCCGTTATGAACCAAAAAAAAATAGTTCCTGCGATAAGAACAGATAATATAACTTACGCTGTCAGAGACATAGTTGTACTCGCAAATGAAGTCGCAAAGTCAGGAAAGGAAATGTTATATCTCAACATCGGCGATCCAAACTTGTTCGACTTCCAGCCGCCGGATCATCTGATTAAAGCGACTTACGAAGCAATGTTAAAAAATTATAATGGCTATGCACCTTCTTCAGGAATTAAAGAAGCAGTGACAGCGATTGAAAAAGAAGCCGAGCGAAAAGGGATAACAAACGTTCAAGATATTTTTGTAACAACAGGTGCAAGTGAAGCAATTGATATCTGTCTTACTGCTCTTGTCAACGATCGTGAAAATGTTTTAACTCCGACTCCCGGTTATCCTCTTTACACTGCAATCGCAAGCAAACTTCAGATGATGGAAAATCCCTATTATTTAAATGAATCAAACGGTTCGTCAGAACCTCGTTCTGCCGGAACGGGCTGGCTGCCGGATATTGATGATATAAAAAGTAAAATCAATAAAAAGACAAAAGCTATAATTTTAATTAATCCAAATAATCCGACTGGCTCACTTTATACAACTGAGAATCTTCAGGCAATAATTGATCTTGCCTTGGAGAATGATCTCGTAATCTTTGCGGATGAGATTTATGACAAGCTATTATTTGATGGAAAGAAACATATTTCTATTGCATCAATGAATAAGGATGTTTCCTGCGTTACGTTTGGTGGACTTTCAAAAAATTATATGGTGCCCGGTTTCAGAATCGGATGGGGAATTGTAAGCGGAAGAAAGGAAATTCTTTCAGATTATATGGAAGCGATAAATAAAATTCTGAGAGCAAGGCTATCAGCAAATCATCCTGAGCAGTACGGAATAAAAATTTCTTTGGAGGGTGATCAATCACACTTGGTTGAAGCAAATGCTAAATTAACCAAGCGAAGAAATATGACCGTTGAAATGTTAAACTCAATTGAAGGCATTTCCTGTATCAAACCTGAAGGAGCGTTTTATGCTTTTCCACAGCTTCACGGAATTGAGTCCGATGCTCACTTCGTCGCTGAACTGATAAAGGAAACCGGAGTAGTTGTAGTTCCGGGCAGTGGTTTCGGGCAGGTTCCAGGCACAAATCATTTCAGAGTTGTATTTCTGCCAAATGAAAAAATTCTTGAGAAAGCATATAAATCGATTGGTGATTTTCTGCAGAGGTATATCAAGAAATATCCGAAGAGTGTGGAAGTTTAATGACAGGTAAAAAATTTCTAAATAGTCTTGCGAATGACAGCAGCGATGTTATTCAGCTATTTCTTGATGAGTTAAAAAAACTGAAAATAGATTACTGCGTAATTGGTGGTTTAGCAGTCAATGCTTATGCTGAGCCGGTTGCGAGTCTTGATATTGATCTGGTTCTTGCTGTTGATGACATAGAAAGACTTTTAAAACAAATTTCAGTGCCTGTGGGAGGATTCAGCGTCAGTAAATTTACCAACAGTATCAATCTACAGCATCCCGATTCAGATCTTCGCATACAGATTCAAACTGATGAAAGGTATCAATCATTTATAAAAAATTCTTCGGTGAAAAATGTTTTGGGATATCAGATGAAAGTCGCTTCAATTGAAAATTTATTAATGGGCAAAATCTGGGCATATTCAGATGAAGAAAGAAGAAAAAGCAAGCGGCAAAAAGATTTAGCTGATATAATGCGTCTCGTTGAAACGCATCCGCATCTCTATGAACTGCTTCCTGAAAATATCAAATTATTGCTTAATTAAGTTGCGATCATTTAGGACAACAATTCACCCCGTTGGATACTTTTATTTAATTCACATTTGTATTTGAATGGATTATCCAACTGGGTGAATTTCCCCTTATTCCATTTGTTCTTATATTTACCTTCAAATTCTATTATAATCAGCAAAATTTGTGGACAATTACTACTTAACAACACTCCCCGGCGGGACAAAGATAATATCCGAATTTATACCCCATGTTAAATCATTTACACTTGGTTTTTGGTTCAACGTTGGGACACGCGATGAATCGTTGCGCAACAATGGGATTTCTCATTTTATTGAGCATATGTTATTTAAAGGAACCAAGAAACGCACAGCAAAAATGATAGCTGAGGAAATAGAATCGTACGGCGGTTATCTGAACGCTTTCACTTCAAAAGAACACTCTTGCTATTATTCAAAAGGACTCACAGAAAATCTTGGAAGAACGTTCAACGTTTTATCTGATCTGATTCAGAATCCTCTTTTCAAAGAAAATCATATTAAAAAAGAAGCCGGAGTTGTAATAGACGAGTTGAAAGATCTGGATGATAATCCTGAAGAACTTCTTTATGATAAATTTGAAGAAATAATTTTCAGCGGAAACAGACTTAGTTATCCTGTAATCGGTAAAGAAACAAATATCCGGAATTTTGGATCGGATGAATTATTCAATTTTCACGGCACAAACTATAATACAGGAGGATTGCTTGTTGTTGCTTCTGGAAATGTTAAGCATGATGAACTGATTAAGCTGACCGAAAAATATATTACTGAAAGAGAATCGAAGCGTCGAAGAAGCAGGGATAAATTCAATCATCGAAAAGTTGAAGATGCTTTTATTGAAAAAGATGTTCAGCAGGTTCATACTATTATCGGAAGAGCAACATATGGTTATAATGATAAGAGAAGAGTTCCTGTTAGATTTTTATCAGCACTGATTGGTGAAGGCAGCAGCTCGAGACTTTTTCTTGCTGTCAGAGAAAAGCTGGGGATCACTTATCAGATTAACTCCTTTTTAAATTCTTATAACGATACTTCTGCTTTTGGAATTTATTTTTCTACCAACCTGAATCAGTATGCAAGGGTTATTGAGATTATCTTTAAAGAATTTAGGAGGTTGAAAGAAGTTCCTGTTTCCGAAAAGGAACTAAAAAAGGTAAAGGAATATTTAAAAGGAGGAATGCTTCTTAGTCTCGAAAGTACGACTAACCGTATGATGCGGATTGCGAACTCCATCCTTTATTACAATAGAGTTATTCCTGTTGAAGAGTATCTTGCAAAAATTGACAGGATAACAGGTGAAGAAATTCAGAAAACAGCGAACGAATTATTGAATGAATCAAAACTTATAAAAGTAATTCTCAAATCAGACACAAAATAATTATGCCGAACATTAATCTTGACGGAAAAACAATTGAGTTCAAACAGGGGCAAACCATAATTGAAGCTGCCCGCGATCACGGAATTGAGATCCCACATTTCTGCTGGCATCCGGAGCTTTCTGTTTCAGGCAATTGCAGAATTTGTCTGGTTGAAGTTGAAAAAATGCCGAAGCTCGTTATCGCCTGCTCAACTCTCGCATCCGAAGGAATGATTGTTCACACAAAAAATGAAAAAGTTGTTGCTGCACAAAATGCTGTGATGGAATTTCTGCTAATCAACCATCCGCTTGACTGTCCGATATGCGATGAAGCGGGAGAATGCAAGCTGCAGGATTACGCTTATAAATATGGTGTAGGTGAAAGCAGGTTTGTTGAGGAAAAAGTTCAGAAAGATAAAAGAGTTGCTCTTGGTCCAAGAGTAATGTTTGATGGTGAAAGATGTATCTCCTGTTCGCGCTGCATAAGATTCTGTGATGAAATTGCTAAGGATCCTGAACTTACATTTGTGAAAAGAGGCGACAGAGTTACCATCGTAACATATCCCGGTGAAGAGATGGATAATCCATATTCAATGAATACGATTGATATCTGTCCGGTTGGTGCTTTAACGAGCAGAGATTTCAGATTCAAAGCTCGCGTTTGGGATATGTCTTCTACTAATTCAATTTGCATTGGGTGTTCGCGCGGATGCAATACAGAAATCTGGGTGAGAAATAATGAAATTTTAAGATTAGTTCCCCGCCACAATGAAGATGTAAATAGTTATTGGATGTGCGATCATGGAAGATTGAACACTTTCAAAAATGTAAATGCAGATAGCAGAATAAATTCTCCTCAATTAAGGAAAGATGGACAGTTAAATGAGATTAGCTGGGACGATGCAATCAGTGAAACCGTTTCAAAATTAAAATCTTTCAAGCAAGAGCAGATTGCAGTTATCGGATCTCCTTTCGCAACTTGTGAAGATAATTATGTCGTTGCAAAGTTTGCCAAAACTGTACTTGGAACAGGTAACCTTGATTTCATTCGTCATATTGATCCTTCTTTTGCTGATGATATTCTCAGAACTGAAGATATCACTCCAAATTCACTTGGAGCAGAATTTGTTAGCATTCAGCCATCAAAGACTGGTTCAGACATTCAGGGAATTCTCAATGCAATAAAAGAGAAAAAAATAAAAGCTCTTTACTTAATTGAAGTTGATATTGTTGAAGCATATCCTGAATTTGAAAATGCAATTGCTGGATTGGAGTTATTAATAGTTCATTCAACCAATCACAACAGAAGCACTGCACTCGCCGATTTAATTTTCCCCGCTGCAACTTATGCTGAAAAGAACGGAACATTTGTTAATGTATCCGGAGTTGTTCAGAGAATTCGTACTGCTGTTTCTGTTATTGAGCAGGATCGTGCACTTGATGGAATGAGTATGAGCCGGCTTGATAAATTTGGAACTCAGTGGGATCGCTGGGCTTCTGGCAAAAAAATAGATGCACTACCCACGTGGAAAATACTGACTTCACTTGCAAAAGCAATGGGCAGTAAATTTAAATTTAATATGGCCGAAGAAATTTTTTCTGAGATGGCTAATTCAATTGATGCGTTTAAAGGATTGGATTACGATGTGATTGGAGAGCTTGGAGCGAAAGTAAAATCTGAAATTTCAAATAAAGTAAAAGTATCCTAAAAATGAGCATCCTCGAAATTGTAATCGTCACACTAATTAAAGTCGTAGTAGTCGTTGGAACAATGCTGGTAGCAGTTGCATACCTCGTTTACTTCGAAAGAAAAGTCAGTGCCTGGGCACAGAACAGAATTGGTCCGAACAGGGTTGGTTGGAAAGGAACCCTGCAGCCGTTTGCGGATTTATTCAAACTTGTGCTGAAGGAAGATATTGTTCCCGATAATGCCGATAGAAAGATTCACGCACTCGCACCGGTGATTGCATTGCTCGTGGCATTATCTACTTATGCTGTAATTCCTTTTGGTCCAGATCTTCAAATTGGAGATTACAATATTTCACTTATTGTTGCAGATGTTAACATCGGTGTTCTGTTCATTCTCGCATTAACTTCACTTGGGGTATATGCTTTAACATTAGCTGGCTGGTCATCGGGAAGCAAGTATTCACTTCTTGGAGGAATACGTTCATCTGCACAGATGATCTCTTATGAAGTTTCAATGGGATTTTCAGTTGCTGGTGTTCTTCTTTTATCGGAATCATTAAGACCCGTTGCTATAGTCGAATCGCAATCTGGCTGGATGTGGAATGCAATTGTTCAGCCAATCGGTTTTATAACTTTTCTCGTATCTGCATTTGCCGAAACAAACCGACTACCCTTTGATTTGCCCGAAGCTGAACCGGAGCTTGTCGGAGGATTTCACACCGAATACAGCAGTATGAAGTTTGCAGGATTTTTCCTCGCTGAATACGCTAATATGATTATGGCAAGTGCATTCATTGCTACTCTATATTTAGGCGGATGGCAAATTCCTTACATCGAAAAATTAGGTCTCTCACCAATACTGGAAACTCTTTTATGTTTCGGAGGGTTTTTATTAAAGATGGCAGCGTTACTTTTCTTTTTCTTGTGGGTCAGGTGGTCTTTACCACGATTTCGGTATGATCAACTTATGAATCTTGGTTGGAAAGTAATGTTCCCGCTGTCATTAATAAATATAATCTGGGTTGCAGCATTAATTATGATATTTGGTATGTAGGATTGTTTTTGTATTGAGTTGATTAGTATTTAAACATATAATTGAACAAGTAAAAATTTTATGGAAATGGAAACCCCAACAAAAAGAAGACGAATAAAAGATCTCAATTTCTGGGAAAAGATTTATGTCCCTGAAATAATTAAAGGTCTAGCACTTACACTCCGTACGATGTTCAAGCCAAAGTTCACTATGGAATATCCTGAGGTGAAATTTGAACCTACAGGTTCCTATCGTGGAAGACCAGTTCTAGTTCAGGAAGAAAATGGAGTTGAGAGATGTGTTGCTTGTGGTTTGTGTTCAAGAGTATGCCCTGCATTAGCCATAGAGGTGCAAGCTGCAGAGACCGAATTAGAGAAAGAAAGATATCCGGTAAAATTTGAAATTAATATGTTAAGATGCATTTTTTGCGGTTTTTGTGAAGAAGTATGCCCCGAAGAAGCGATTGTTATGAGCAAAGATTATGAGATGGCTTTCACAAATCGTGAAGACGCAATCTACGGAAAAGATAAACTTTTAATACCTGTCGGCGAACTACAGGATCGTATTGACTTTCTCCGTCAATATAAGTAGTTGAACTAATCATATTAATTGCTTTAATTGCAGAAGGATGTTTAAACTAATAAACATATTACTGTGTTTTTTGCTTTTTTTCGCATTTGATCAGGCGACTGCGCAAGATAACTTCAAAGTTTTTGTTCCCGAATTCATTCGCGCCAATGACAGTTTTGAAATTTCGATTATCACTTCCAAAAAATTTCCAGAGGCTGATAGGCTTGATATTTATTTCTTACCTGATTTTTCACTTAATATTAATAAAGTTGAATTGTGGATTCACGATATCAGATTACAAATTCCTGCCAAAACAGAGTTTATAACTGAATATTCTGAGAATTATCAAAAATTTACTATTGATTTTTCGGACACAACTCTTTTTGCAAATGAAGCATATTTTCAACTCGTATTTTCTCTAAAATCCACAATCACAAATTCAAATAGCTTGAAATTTTACGGCGAATTTATTGGTGAGGACAAAATATTAGGTTATCTGGCCAATTCGGAAAATAAAATTAGTTCAAATATTACCAATCAATTTAAACTTTCATTTAATTATTATGAGAAGTACTCAACTGCAGAAAATGCTGTTGCACTAAGTCGGAATTCTTATTTGAATGTGCCTCTCATTTATAATTTTGATGAAGTATTAGCTGTAGAATTCTGGATGAAAACAAAAAGTTACAATTCTACTTTATTAGAGATTATAAATTGGGAAACAAACAGGGTCGAGTATTATGTGTTAATAAATGAAAACCAAATGCTCGTTATTAATTCTAAGGATAACGATCTATTCCAGACAAATCCCTTTTTCATTTCGCAGAATATTTGGTATCACTTCAATATTAATTTTGACAACCGGAATAATGAGCTTACATTTCTCTGCAACGATGAAGAAATAGCCAGAGTTAAAATTAATTACTATTTAGAGTTTGACAATCTTCTTCTGCATTTTCAAAATGATTTGCCTTCTGGTGAGTTTAGTTTAGATCAGCTTCGTTTGGTTAATCTGAATGATTCTTTCACTTCCATCAGCAGGAATAGAAATTATACCGATTATTCTGATGATAGCTCAAATGTTATCTTCCAGATGAATTTTTCTGATACGGAATTAAGCAGTCTTCTAAATCAGAAAAGTATTTTTTACGAAAGAATTAAATTAGTTAAGTCTGATGCACCTCTATTTCCGCGGTCACCGGAGATTAGTTTTAAATTGATGAATAACTTTTATGAAATAGAATGGAAGGGCGGCAGCTACAGAGATGTTGATCATTATGCTCTGGAAAGAGCTATTGGTAATGGTGATTTTGTTGAAGCCGGTAAACTGGCAGCAGACAATGATGAAGAGAAAACCTATTCAATGCTAAGTGAAAAAAATGAGCAAATTGAAATTGTATATTTCCGGGTAAAGCAGGTAAATAAGGACGGCTCTGAAGTTTATTCAGATGTTGTCAAAGTAGGGCAGGGAGTGGTTGAAGATTTGATAGTCGGGCAAAACTATCCAAATCCATTTAACCCAACTACTTTAATAGATTTTGAACTCTTTCAAGATTCTGATGTTGAGATTAAGGTTTATGATCTGGCAGGCAAAGAAGTTGCATTGCTTCATTCAGGGTTTTTATCCAGCGGCGTTCATCAATTTAAATTTGATGCAACCGGATTAACATCGGGGATCTATCTCTATCAGATAACTACTCAACTATCCTCTCAAACTAAAAAAATGATTTTCGCGAAATAGATCGGTTGAAAGAATATTTCCTTAATGAGAAAAAATTAACATTCACTTTATATGCTTTCAAAAATTCTTTCAAGCGCTACTTATGGAATTGATGCTTACCTTGTTGAAGTAGAAACTCACGTCGAAAAACAAATCCCTGGATTTATAATTGTTGGTCTGCCAGATAGTGCCGTCAAGGAAAGCCGCGAAAGAGTAACAGCAGCAATAAAGAATAGCGGCTTCGAATATCCTCTGAAAAAAATTACTGTTAATCTTGCTCCTGCAGATATTAAAAAAGAAGGAAGTTCTTTTGACCTTCCAATTGCGATTGGACTACTTTCCGCAACTGGCCTGATAGAATCAAACAAATTAAATGATACAGTTTTCCTCGGAGAACTTTCTCTCGATGGCAAATTAAGACCCGTAAAAGGTGCCCTCCCGATAACAGTTGAAGCAAAAAAGAAGGGGATTAAAAGAATTATTTTACCCATCCAATCATCTATTGAAGCTTCAATTGTGGATGGGATTGATGTTTATGGTGTTACAAAATTAGATGAGGTTGTTGATTTTCTTAATGAAACGAATGAATTAATTCCAATCAAATCAGATAGAAAAGAAATATTTTCGAGAGTAAACAAATATCATCTGGATTTTTCTGATGTTAAAGGACAAGAGAATGTAAAACGTGCGTTGGAAATTGCCGCTGCGGGAGCCCATAATATAATAATGATAGGTCCTCCTGGTTCAGGAAAAACGATGCTTGCAAAAAGATTGCCTACCATCCTTCCTCCACTTACATTTGAAGAAGCACTTGAAACTACAAAGATCCATAGCATAGCTGGCATATTATCCCGGGAGACAGCTCTAATAACTGAACGACCATTCAGAAGTCCTCATCATACGGTTTCAGATGCCGCATTAGTAGGAGGGGGTAGTTTTCCTCGTCCCGGTGAAGTTTCTTTTGCTCACCATGGTGTTCTTTTTCTTGATGAATTACCCGAGTTCAAAAAAAACGTATTAGAAGTATTAAGGCAGCCGCTTGAAGATTCACGTGTTACGGTAAGCAGATCAAAGCTTTCATTAGAATTTCCTGCCAACTTTATGCTTGCTGCAGCTATGAACCCCTGTCCTTGTGGTTATTTCACCGATCCTAATAAAGAATGCACTTGCACACCTCCCCTGATACAAAAGTATATGGCAAAAATTTCTGGACCATTGCTTGACAGGATAGATATTCATATTGAAGTTCCTGCTGTGAAGTATAAAGAATTGGCCACCGAAGCACCAGCGGAAAAGTCCGAAATTATAAGGGATAGGGTAATTAAAGCCAGAGATATTCAACTAAATAGATTTCAGGAATTCAAGCATATCTTTAATAATGCCGATATGGGATCTAAAGAAGTGAGAAAATATTGCAAATTAGACAGTGCGGGAGAAGAATTGCTGAAAATGGCAATGACCAAGCTTGGTTTGTCAGCCCGAGCATACGATAGGATTTTGAAGGTTAGCAGGACTATTGCAGACATTGATAATTCCGAAAATATCTTACCGCAGCACGTGAGTGAGGCAATCCAGTATCGCAGTTTAGATCGCGAATTGTGGAAACATTAAGTCCTTAAGCATTAACCCTCAAATTACTTGCATTTTTACTAACCAGCGAATATATTTGTTGCTCGGTTTTTGAAAAATTGGGCGGACGCCGGAGTTGGAGAGCCGGGGCGGACTGTAAATCCGTTGGCGTATGCCTTTGGGGGTTCGAATCCCTCGCCGCCCACGGAATTTAAGCAGTATTTTTCATTTTTAGAAAATAATTTTTAGTACTCCTTTTTTTGCTTTAAAAATTGAATTGAAATTTTACTTTTAATCAAAAGACATTTTTTTGAAGGTGATTTCTTTGCTCAGTTCTATTAATGAAGGCAATGTTCTTTGGTTTAATTTTAGGCGGGAGTAACTCAGTTGGCTAGAGTCACAGCCTTCCAAGCTGTTGGTCGCGGGTTCGAGTCCCGTCTCCCGCTCTACACATCGCTGACGTAGCTCAGTTGGTAGAGCACATCCTTGGTAAGGATGAGGTCACCGGTTCAATCCCGGTCGTCAGCTCAAAATATTTTAGGAGTAAACTATGGCAAAAAGTAATATAAGACAAATAATAACTTTAGAGAGTACCGCAGGTACCGGATACAGGTATACTACGACCAAAAATAAGAGAACTCATCCCTCAAGGGTGGAATATAAAAAGTATGATCCTGTAGTTCGCAAGCACGTAATATTTAAGGAAACTAAATAATACGTCAGTAGCTCAATTGGCTAGAGCAGCGGTCTCCAAAACCGCAGGTTGGGGGTTCGAGTCCCTCCTGACGTGCCACTAAAAATTATTGATTGCAAAATGAAAGAAAAGATAAAAAATTTTTTTGAAGACGTAGTTAAGGAAATGAAAAAAGTTACCTGGCCTACAAAGGCTGAACTTTTTGAATCGACTAAAATTGTTATTGTAGTTTGTATTATACTAGCTGGATTCGCTTATATAATAGATATGCTCATTAGTCAGGTAATGAAGGGAATATTTTAACAGGTAAGATTAATGGAAGCAAAATGGTATGTTGTAAAAACTTTCTCTGGACACGAGAATAAAGTAAAGCAGTTTCTTGAAACTGGAATTCAGGAGGATGAGCGTTTAAAGTCTAAGATTAAGGAGATTCTCGTTCCTACAGAAAAAGTCTTTGAAGTCAAGGATGGCAAAAAGCGCAGTAAAACAAAAAACTTTTTTCCGGGATACATTCTTGTTCAGGCAGAATTAGACAACCAGGTTAAGGAATTCATTCTAAGAACACAATCTGTTATGGGCTTCTTAGGCACTGGTAAGATGCCAAATCCTCTACAGCCGGAAGAAGTTAGAAGAATCGTTGGCAGGATTACTCAAAACGAGAGTACTGAAAGAATGGAAACAATTTTCAGGAACGGTGATCTCGTTAAAATAATTGATGGTCCATTCAACAACTTCAGCGGAACTGTTCAGGAAGTAAATGAAGAAAAAATGAAAATGAAGGTTATGGTTTCAATCTTTGGAAGAAAAACTCCGGTTGAAATTGACTTCGTTCAAGCAGAATTAGAAAAATAATTTTTATTCGATTAGGGTAAATAATCATGGCAAAAAAAATTGATAGTTTTATAAAATTACAGATACCAGCAGGTAAGGCGAATCCGTCACCACCTGTAGGACCGGCACTTGGTCAAAAGGGTGTTAACATAATGGAGTTCTGTAAACAGTTTAATGCAAGAACACAGGATAAGGATGGATTGATCATCCCTGTAGTCATTACAGTGTTTTCGGATAAGTCATTCACCTTTATCACGAAAACACCTCCTGCAGCAGTACTTCTTAAAAAGTTAACTAAAGTTGAAAAGGGTTCAGCTGAATCTAACAGGACAAAAGTTGGGAAGGTATCCCGTAATCAACTTAAGGAGATTGCAGAGATAAAGATGAAAGATTTAAATGCATTCGATCTTGATCACGCAATGAGCATGATTGCCGGAACTGCAAGAAGTATGGGACTTACTGTTGAAGATTAAATTTTATTTTCCGAAACTAAATATACTTTGGTTTAAATATGAAGATTACAAAAAGAAAAAAAGAATTTCAGTCAAAATTAAAAAAAGATAAAGAGTACACACTGCAAGAGGCAGTAGCTTTACTGAAAGAAACTTCTAAAGTAAAGTTTGTTGAATCTCTTGATTGTGCAATGCGTCTAGGTGTTGATCCCCGTCAGGCTGATCAGATGCTGCGAGGAACTGTATCACTTCCACACGGCACAGGAAAAACGGTTTCTGTGTTAGTAATTGCAAAAGGAGCAAAAGCTCAAGAAGCACTTGATGCTGGTGCTGATTACGCAGGCTTTGAAGAATATCTTGAGAAAATTAAAGGCGGATGGACAGATGTGGATGTTATTATTTCAACTCCTGATTCAATGAGCGAATTAGGAAAACTTGGAAAAATTCTTGGACCAAAAGGATTGATGCCCAATCCTAAAAGCGGAACTGTTACACAGGATGTTGCGAATGCTGTTAAAGAAATCAAAGCTGGCAAAATAGAATTCAGAGTTGAGAAAACCGGTATCGTTCATACTTCAGTAGGGAAATTAAATTTTGAAAATGAAAAGCTTGTTGAAAACGCAAAAGCTTTCATTAATACTATTATTAAAATGAAACCCGCTTCCGCTAAAGGACAGTATGTTAAGAGCTTATTTTTATCAAGCACGATGGGACCGGGATTAAGAATTACTAAAGACGAATATACAGTACGTCAGGTATAAAAGAGTTTACGCACTCAAAAAATAAATGCTTCTAACCGACACGTTAACTAATTATTGAAACGGGAGTAAAATGGACAGAAACGAAAAATCAGAAATAATTTCTGAGATAAAGGAGCTCCTCGAGAGTTCGTCTGCAGTTTACTTGACCGATTATCACGGGATTAATGTTGAAGACATCAGTGCTCTTCGAAATCAGTTTCGCAATGAAGGAGTTCGTTACAAAGTATATAAAAATACTCTTGTAAAAAGAGCGCTTCAGGAATCGGGTAAGTACGATAAAATTGCAGATCACTTAACCGGTATGATTGGATTTGCCTTTACAACATCAAATCCGCTTGCACCGGCAAAAATCATCAATAAATATTATGGTGATAAAGAAAAACTTTCTCTTAGAGCATGCTATGTTGAGGGAGAGTATTTTGACGGCAGCCAGTTAAAACTATTGGCTACACTTCCGACAAAGAATGAATTAATAGCAAGTATAATGGGCTCACTCAATTCACCGGTATCGGGAATTGTCGGAGCTATCAATGCTGTTATGAGAGAACTCGTTAGTGTTGTAGATGAGATTTCTAAAAAACAAGCAGCATAATTTTTTAAGAATTAAAAAAATCAGGAGAATAAAATGTCAGAAAAAGTAACTCAAGCATTAGAATTGATTAAAGGGATGTCCCTTATGGAAGCTGCGGAACTTAAGAAAGCTCTGGAAGAAGAATTTGGAGTAACCGCTGCAGCACCAATGATGATGGCAGGTCCAATGGCTGGCGGAGAAGCAGCAGTAGTTGAAGAACAGACAGAGTTTGATGTCATATTACAAGCTGCCGGAGAAAAGAAAATAAATGTTATTAAAGTGGTTAGAGCACATACCGGTTTAGGACTGAAAGAAGCGAAAGATCTTGTTGATGGTGCACCGAACACAGTTAAAGAAGGCATATCAAAAGATGAAGCTGAAAAACTCAAAAAAGAGTTTGAAGAAGCCGGCGCTACTGTAGTACTGAAATAATCATTTCATAGCCGATATTAAATCCTTTTGTGAAGAGTGATAGTACGGTTTTCCGTTCTATCGCTTTTTACGTTTAGGATGATGCAAATTTATGCGTAGAAAAATCAAGTTTTTTATTAAAAGGAGTAGGATAATTGAATAACAACCGTATTTCCTTTGGATCTATAAAATCTGTTATGGATGTTCCTGATTTACTGAATATCCAGAATGAAACTTTCGAAGAATTTATTCAGCTCGAAAAACTTCCCGAGGATAGGGAGAATAAAGGTCTTCAAAAGGTATTTATTGATAACTTCCCGATATTCGATAATAAAGAGAATTACCGGCTGGACTTCATTCATTATAACGTTGAAAAGGCAAGATTCTCCGTTGAAGAATGTATGGAAAGAGGATTAACTTTTGCGGCACCACTCAAGGCAAAGCTAAGGTTATCTGCTAAAGATCCTGATACCGCTGAGTTTGTGAACAGTGTTGAGCAGGAAGTTTATCTTGGCAGCGTACCTTTTATGACGGAGAAAGGAACATTTGTAATTAATGGTGCTGAAAGAGTTGTCGTCTCTCAATTGCATCGTTCACCAGGAGTTGCTTTTTCAGAAACAGTTCATCCGAACGGAACTCCTATATACTCGGCAAGAATAATTCCTTTGCGCGGTTCATGGGTTGAGTTTGCTACCGACATCAATTTTGTTTTAAATGTTTATATTGATAGAAGAAAGAAATTTCCAGCAACAACTCTGCTTCGAGCACTTGGTTATACAAGCAACGACGATATATTTAATCTTTTTAATCTTGTTGAAGAAGTTAACGTTAATAAAGCTGATTTGACCTCCTACATAGGAAGAGCTATTGCCAGCGATGTATTTGATATGTCAACAGGTGAAATTTTTCTTGGTGGTGGAACCCTTCTGACTGAGGAAGATGTTGAAAGATTGGGAGAAGCTGAAATTGAATCAATCAGATTTCTTTCCCGCGATACTTCCCCGGATCAGGATCTGATAGTAAATACATTAAAGAAAGATTCTGCTCAGTCAAAAGATGAAGCTCTTTATGCAATTTACAGGCAATTACGATCGGGTGAAGCACCTGATGCGGAAACAGCAGCAGCTTTAATTGAAAAATTATTTTTTAATGATAAAAGATACGACCTTGGTGATGTTGGTCGTCATCGCATGAACGATAAGCTTAAGTTAGATATTCCTGAAACAACTACTGTACTTACAATTCAGGATATCATTGAAATTATGAAATATATGATCAAGCTGAAGAACGGAACAGAGCCAGTTGATGATATAGATCATTTAGGTAATAGAAGAGTAAGGACCGTGGGTGAACAGCTTAGTCAGCAGTTTAATGTTGGAATGGCGCGTATGGCAAGAACCATAAAAGAAAGAATGAACATGCGCGATACGGAAAACTTCACACCTCAGGATTTAGTTAACGCACGTACGATTACAAGTGTGATAAATGCATTCTTCGGTACTAATCAGCTATCACAGTTTATGGATCAAACAAATCCTTTAGCTGAACTTACACACAAGAGAAGAATGTCTGCTTTGGGACCCGGCGGTTTAACAAGAGAACGTGCTGGATTTGAAGTAAGAGACGTTCACTATACTCACTACGGACGATTGTGTCCAATTGAAACTCCTGAAGGTCCAAACATCGGATTGATTTCTTCGCTAACAATTTATGCGAGAGTAAATCGTTATGGATTCCTTGAAACTCCTTATAGAAAAGTAAATAAGGGTAAAGTAACAAAAGAAGTTGAGTTTCTTAGCGCTGAACAAGAAGATATATTTACAATTGCGCAGGCAAACGCACAACTAGATGAGCAGTCGAAATTTGTGAAAGAACGGGTTAAGTCCCGTTTGCAAGGAGAATTTCCTATCGTTTCTCCAGATCAGGTTGAATATATGGACGTTGCTCCAGCACAGATAGTCAGCCCGGCTGCAGCGCTAATTCCATTTCTTGAGCACGACGATGCGAACAGAGCACTTATGGGTTCAAACATGCAACGCCAGGCAGTACCGCTTCTGAAGCCTCAGAATCCAATAGTTGGAACAGGTATGGAAGGAAGAGTTGCACGTGACTCAAGATCTATAATAGTAGCTGAGAATAGTGGTGTTATTGAATACGTTGATTCCACCAAAATAACAGTCAGATATGATATCAACCCAAATAGCATAGAAGCAATTACTTCATTCAACGATGTAAGAAGAGTTACCTATAGCCTGATAAAGTTTCATGGTACAAACCAGGAAACCTGCATAAATCAAAAACCTTACGTTGTTGAAGGTCAGAAGATTGAAGAAGGAGATGTTCTTGCTGATGGACAGGCAACTGAAGAAGGTGAACTTGCACTTGGCAGAAATGTGCTTGTAGCTTTTATGCCATGGCGAGGGTACAATTTTGAAGATGCTATTATCTTAAGTGAAAGACTTGTGAAAGATGATGACTTCACATCATTACATATTGAAGAATTTGAACTTCAGGTTCGAGAAACCAAGCGTGGTGAGGAAGAACTAACAAGAGAAATTCCAAACGTTAGTGAAGAAGCAGTTAAGAACCTTGATGAATACGGTATAGTTAGAGAGGGTGCGGAAGTTAAAGAAGGTGATATTCTTATCGGAAAGATTACACCAAAAGGTGAAACCGATCCGACACCAGAAGAAAAACTTCTCAGAGCAATCTTCGGAGATAAAGCTGGTGACGTTAAAGATGCTTCTTTAAAAGCACCTCCGGGATTAAGAGGAACCGTTATCAAGACCAGACTTTTCAGCAGAAAGAAAAGAGATGCTGATTCAAAGAAATCGGAAAAAACTTTACTTGATACTCTTGAGCACGAACACAATCATCGTTTAAAAGAAAATTATACAAAGCTTGTCGAAAAATTAACCAAGCTTTGTGAAGGATTAGTCACGACCGGAATAAGAGATCTTGATGGATCAGTTGCTTTAAGAGGTAATACAACCATTAAGGAGTCAACTTTTTCTTCTATCGAAGATGTAACTAAGCTTGACTATACGCTTGAATGGTTCGATAGCAAAAAAACTAATCAACACATAAAAACTTTATTTAAAAATTATTTTGACAAAACAGCCGAAATCGGTGAAGACTATAAGCGAGAGAAAATTAAAATTGCCAGCGGCGATGAACTGCCTCCCGGAATTGTTCAATTGGCAAAAGTATATGTTGCCAAGAAGAGAAAAGTTTCGGTTGGTGATAAAATGGCAGGCAGACACGGCAACAAAGGTGTTGTTGCAAAAGTTGTTCCCGTTGAGGATATGCCTTACTTGCCTGATGGAACTCCGATGGATATTATTTTGAATCCGCTTGGTGTGCCTTCAAGAATGAACCTCGGTCAGCTTTATGAAACCGCACTTGGATGGGTAGGAAAAACACTTGGAGTGAAATTCGCTACTCCGATATTTGATGGTGCTAAAGTAGAAGACGTTGAAGAATGGCTGGGAAAAGCAAATATGGAATTAGGTTCGAAGACAGATCTTTATGATGGACGATCGGGAGAAATGTTCCATCAAAAAGTTACCTGCGGATATATTTATATGATGAAGCTAAGTCATCTTGTTGATGATAAGATTCACGCCCGTTCAATTGGACCTTACTCATTAATTACACAGCAGCCACTCGGTGGAAAAGCTCAGTTCGGTGGTCAGCGATTTGGAGAAATGGAAGTTTGGGCACTTGAAGGATACGGTGCTGCTTACACTCTGCAGGAAATCTTGACCATTAAGAGTGATGATGTTGCAGGAAGAGCTAAAGCTTATGAGGCAATTGTTAAAGGTGATAATCTGTTGCAGCCCAATATACCGGAGTCTTTCAACGTATTAATTAAAGAGCTGCAGGGATTAGGGCTCGATGTCACGATTAATTAATTCAATTATTTAAAAGAATTTTAATAGAACTTAGGAGATAAAATATGGCTTTCAGAATCCAAGAACATGCAATGATGGATATAGATAGCATTACGATTAGTCTTGCAAGTCCCGATGATATTTTATCAAGATCATATGGAGAGGTTACTAAGCCTGAGACAATTAATTACAGATCATTCCGACCTGAAAAAGACGGTTTGTTCTGTGAAAAAATATTTGGTCCCACACGCGATTGGGAATGTTTCTGCGGTAAGTATAAAAGAATCAGATATAAAGGTATTATCTGCGACAGATGCGGTGTTGAAGTAACTCAGAAAAGTGTTCGTCGCGAAAGAATGGGACACATCGGTCTCGCTGTTCCTGTTGTTCATATCTGGTTTTTCAGATCACAGCCTTCCAAGATAGGTAACATTATCGGGCTCAGTCTTAAAGAACTTGAAAAGGTTATTTATTATGAATCTTATATTGTTCTGAACCCTGGTCCAACCGGATTAAAAAAAGGTGATCTTATTTCTGAAGATCAATACTTTGAAGTGATGAGTTCTTTACCTTCAGAAAATCAGAGAGTTGAAGATACGCACCCGGATAAGTTTGTTGCGAAAATTGGCGGCGATGCTGTAAAAACTATTCTAAGGAATACAAATGTTGAAAAGCTGTCTGAAGAACTCCGTGAGCAGGTTAAAGTTGAAACCTCACAGCAGAAAAAAGCTGATCTTCTAAAAAGATTAAGAGTTATCGAAGCGTTCAAGGCAGAAAATATAAAAGTTGAAAACAAACCTGAATGGATGGTACTAAGTTATATCCCGGTTATTCCACCGGAACTCAGACCACTTGTTCCACTTGAAGGTGGAAGATTTGCAACAAGCGATTTGAATGATCTTTACAGAAGAGTGATTATTCGTAATAATCGTTTAAAGAGATTAATGGACATCAAAGCTCCGGAAGTAATTCTTCGAAATGAAAAAAGAATGCTTCAGGAAGCAGTTGATGCTCTCTTTGATAATTCACGAAGAGGAAGTGCTGTTAGAAGCGATAGTAATCGTCCGTTAAAATCTTTGAGTGATATGCTCAAAGGAAAGCAGGGAAGATTCCGTCAGAACTTGTTAGGAAAGAGAGTTGATTATTCTGCACGTTCAGTTATCGTTGTAGGTCCAGAACTTAAACTCCACCAGTGTGGTCTTCCTAAAGATATTGCGGTTGAATTATTTAAACCTTTCTTAATAAGAAAGCTCATTGAAAGAGGACATAATAAAACTGTAAAGAGTGCAAGAAAAGTTGTGGACAGAAAAGATCCGATGATCTGGGATATTCTGGAAAAAATTATTCAGGCACATCCGGTTCTGCTTAACAGAGCACCAACTCTGCACAGATTAGGAATTCAAGCTTTTCAGCCAATACTAATTGATGAAAAAGCTATTCAGCTTCATCCTATGGTTTGCACTGCATTTAATGCTGACTTTGACGGTGACCAGATGGCGGTGCATGTTCCATTGTCATACGAAGCGCAGCTCGAAGCTTCATTATTAATGCTCAGCAGTCATAATATATTATCTCCTCAAAATGGAAGTCCGATCGTTGTTCCTACTCAGGATATAGTTCTCGGCTGTTATTATCTGACGAAGCAGAAAGAGGGTGATAAGGGCGAGGGAATGATATTCTATTCTCCCGAAGAAGTGATAATCGCTTATGATAGTAAGAAGGTTGGTTTGCATGCAAAGATTAAAGTTAAGATAGATGGTAATTTTATTGAGACAACTACCGGAAGAGTTATCTTCAATCAAGTCCTTCCAAAGGAAATGGATTACATTAATCAGTTGCTCATTAAGAAAATATTTGGTGGAATAATCGGCAAGATGTATATCCAGCTTGGTAACAAGGTAACTGCAAAATTCCTTGATGATCTTAAAGATCTTGGGTTCAAATTTGCGAGTGAAGGTGGTTTATCAGTGAGTTACGCAGACATGGTTGTTCCTGAAGAAAAAGAAAATCTTATAGCTAAGGCAAATAAAAAAGTTGATGGTATTCTTAACGAGCACGAACAGGGTGTTATTACTGATGCCGAAAGATATAATAAAATAATAGACGTTTGGACACACACTACTAATGACGTATCGCGCGCTCTTATGGAAAAAATTAAACGCGCAGAAGGTGGATTTAATTCACTTCATATGATGGTTGATTCAGGTGCAAGAGGTTCACAAGAACAGGTAAGACAGTTGGCTGGAATGAGAGGATTGATGATGAAACCTCAGAAAACATTGTCAGGCCAGGCTGGTGAAATTATTGAAAATCCGATTGTAGCAAATTTTAAAGAAGGATTAACAGTTCTTGAGTACTTTATTTCTACACACGGTGCAAGAAAAGGTTTGGCTGATACTGCACTCAAAACTGCAGATGCTGGTTATTTGACAAGAAGATTAGTTGATGTTTCTCAGGATGTAATTATAACTGAAATAGACTGCGGAACTATCCTTGGCATAGAGGTTAAAGCTCTTAAGGATGTTGAACAGGAAAGAGAACCATTAGGTGAACGTATTACCGGAAGAGTTGTTCAGGAAGATGTTTATCATCCTATTACAGAAGAGTTAATTATTGAAGCAGGTGAGATTATCACTGAGGACATCGCTGAAAAAATTGAAGATGCTAATATTGATGCTGTTTATATCAGAACAGTATTAACCTGCGAATCCAAGAAGGGTGTTTGTGCTAAATGTTACGGTAGAAATCTAACCACCAGCAAGCTTGTTGAAATAGGTGAAGCGGTTGGCATTGTTGCAGCACAATCAATTGGTGAACCAGGTACGCAGCTTACACTTAGAACATTCCACCTTGGTGGTACTTCTTCAAGAATTGCAACTCAATCACAGGTTGAAACTAATATCGAGGGTACAGTAAAGTTTGAAAAAGTAGTATTCGTAGAAAAAATGAATCAGGATCCATTTGGCGGACCTGATAGAAATGTAAAAGTAGTAACCGGAAGAAGAGGCGCTGTTGGTATATATGATGAAAATAATCGTCAACTAAAAAAATATGATGTACCTTACGGTGCTGAACTTACTGTTGATGATGGACAAAAGGTAAATAAGAATTCACCTCTTTATCATCACGATCCTTACAATGCATTAATCATTGCTGATATTCCCGGTAAAGTTGGTTTTGTAGATCTTGTTGATGGCTCAACATTAAAGCAGGTCACAGATGAACAAACTGGACACGTTCAGAAAGTTGTAACTGATTCAAAAGATAAAACACTTACACCAAGCATTGTGATCGTTACTGAGGCTGGTGAGAAAAAATCATTCAACTTGCCAACAAGGTCATATTTGTCAGTTGAGGAGGGTGAATCAATAACAGCAGGAACCGTGCTTGCAAAAATATCTAAGCAAACAACTAAGACTAGAGATATTACTGGTGGTCTGCCGAGAGTAACTGAGCTATTTGAAGCAAGAAGTCCTCAGGATCCTGCAATCGTTTCTGATATTGAAGGTATCGTAAAGTTTGGTGGAAGAAAGAAAGGATCCAGAGAAATTTCTGTGGTTGCTCAAGATGGTTCAGATGAGAAGAAATATGCTGCACCATTAGGAAAACATATACTTGTTCAGGAAGGTGATGATATCCCTGCAGGTGAAAAAATCACTGACGGTCCTATGAACCCTCATGATATTTTGAGAATAAAAGGAACAAGCTCTGTTCAGGAATATCTAGTTAATGAAATCCAGGATGTATACCGTCTTCAGGGAGTTAAAATTAATGACAAGCATATTGAAGTTATTGTTAGACAAATGCTGCAAAAAGTCAGAGTCGTTTCTCCCGGCGATACAAAATTCCTTGAAGAAGATTTAGTGGATAGAATTGAGTTCATTGAAGAAAATAACAAAATGACAAATATGGTAGTGATTGAAGATAAAGGTGATTCAAAATCTAAAAATGGTTCTATACTTCAGAAGACCAAAGCACGGGAGCTTAATGCAGACCTCAAAAAGAGAGAGAAAAAACCGATGGAAATCAGGGATGCTATGTCTGCAACATTTGAGCATGTTCTCTTAGGTATAACTCAGGCCGCACTTTCAACCGAAAGCTTCCTGTCTGCAGCATCATTCCAGGAAACAACAAAAGTTCTTGCAAATGCCGCAATTCAGGCGAAAATTGACAGATTGATCGGACTAAAAGAAAATATTGTTATGGGTCACTTGATACCGGCAGGAACAGGGCTTAAAAAATATAGAGCAGTTGCGCTTAAGAGTGAAATAGAGCCAACTTCTGAAGTAAAAGAAGAAGAACCTAAAACTGAAGAAACTACTGTTGAATAGTATTTAGAAGTGTCTGTAATTCTTGACTTAATTGTTATGAAGAAGTATATTTGAAATCCGAATTTTTTTATATGAATTAAACTTAGGAGAAATTATTGCCAACTATTAATCAACTCGTTAGAAAAGGACGAGTTCAGATATTAGCAAAAAAGAAGGCACCGGCCTTAAGTGCTTGTCCGCAAAAACGTGGTGTGTGCACACGAGTATACACAACTACTCCTAAGAAACCTAATTCAGCACTTAGAAAAGTTGCCAGAGTAAGGCTAACTAATCATATGGAAGTAACTGCTTATATCCCTGGCGAAGGACACAATCTTCAGGAACATTCTATTGTTCTGATCAGAGGAGGTCGTATTAAGGATTTGCCGGGTGTCAGATATCACATAATCCGGGGCACGCTGGATACAAGCGGTGTTGAAGATAGAAAAAAAGGAAGATCTAAATATGGAGCTAAAAAACCTAAATCGTAATAACGTATGAGAAAAAGAAGAGCAGAAAAAAGATATATCAAACCAGATCCCAAATTCAATGATATCACGGTTTCAAAGTTCATTAATTGTTTAATGAATGATGGGAAAAAATCAGCAGCAAGAAAAATTATTTATAGTGCTTTTGATATTATTGAAAGTAAAACAAAAAAACCGGGTCTGGAAGTTTTCAAGCAGGCACTTTCCAATGTTCAACCTGTAATTGAAGTTAGAAGCAGAAGAGTGGGCGGAGCTACTTATCAGGTTCCTAGCGAGGTTAGACCTGAAAGACGTTATGCACTTGCAATGAGATGGATAAAAACTTATGCAAGTCAGCGTGGCGATAAAACAATGTCCCAAAAGCTTGCTCAGGAACTTATTTCAGCTTCAAATAATGAAGGCTCGGCAGTTAAAAAGAAAGACGATACTCATAAGATGGCCGAAGCAAATAAAGCTTTTGCTCACTTTAAGTGGTAAGAAACTAAAAAGAAATTATGTCACAAAGAACTAAAATAGAGCGTGTAAGAAATATTGGGATTATGGCGCATATCGATGCGGGCAAAACCACTACGACTGAGCGAATTCTTTTCTACACTGGTAAATTACATCGACTCGGAGAAGTTCACGATGGTGCTGCAGTTATGGATTGGATGGATCAGGAAAAGGAACGTGGAATTACAATTACCAGTGCTGCAACAACATGTTACTGGAATGATCATCAGATAAATATAATTGATACACCCGGTCACGTAGATTTTACTGTTGAAGTTGAAAGATCATTAAGAGTTTTAGACGGAGCTGTAGCTTTATTCTGTGCTGTTGGTGGTGTTGAACCACAATCTGAAACGGTTTGGAGACAAGCAGATAAATATGGTGTTCCAAGGATTGCATTCATTAATAAAGTGGATAGAGTTGGTGCAGATTTTTATCATTCAGTTCAAATGATTAAAGATAGATTGAAAGCGAACGCTGTCCCAATAAATTTACCAATAGGTCAAGGTGATTTGTTTTCAGGAGTCATTGATCTTATACATTTTAATGCAAGAATGTACCACGAAGAAACCTTTGGAGCTACATTTGATGAGATTCCGATTCCACAGGACTTAATGGAAATTGCAAGCAAGTACAGAACTCAAATGCTGGAAGCCGTTTCTGATGTTGATGATACTTTGTTAGAAAAATATTTAGACGGAAAAGAAATTAGCCCCGCTGAAGTGCTTAAAGTGCTTCGACAGGCAACAATTGAAGCGAAGATAATTCCTGTTCTTTGTGGATCAGCTTTTAAGAATAAGGGAGTTCAGAAACTTCTTGATTATGTAGTTGATTTACTTCCATCACCAGTTGACTTTAAGGAAATTGAAGCTCACCATGTGGGCATTAACGATACAGTGACCCGAAAAATTGATGAAAAAGAAAAATTCGTGGCCCTGGCTTTTAAGATTATGAATGATCCCTATGTCGGTAAATTATGTTTTTTCCGTGTTTATGCAGGAGTCTTAAATGCAGGATCGTATGTTTATAATTCAGTAAGTCAGAAGAAAGAACGAATCGGAAGACTTTTGCAAATGCATGCTAATCATCGGGAAGATATTACTGAAGTTAAAGCAGGAGATATTGCTGCTGTAGTTGGATTGAAACATACACGGACTGGCGATACTTTATGTTCGGAAGACGACCCGATTATTCTTGAAAGGATTACCTTTCCTGAACCGGTAATACAAATTGCTATTGAACCAAAAACCAAAGCTGACCAGGATAAATTATCTGAATCGCTTTCAAAGCTCTCAGATGAAGATCCGACATTCAGAGTTAATGTTGATCATGAAACAGGTCAAACATTAATCAGCGGAATGGGTGAGCTTCATTTGGAAATTCTTGTTGACAGAATGAGAAGAGAATTTAAAGTTGAAGCTAATATTGGTAAACCCCAAGTGGCCTATAGAGAAACTATTACAGAAACAGTTAAAGCAGAAGGTAAGTTTATTAAACAATCTGGTGGACGTGGTAAATATGGCCACGTTGAAATTGAATTAGGACCTAACGAAACTGGAAAAGGCTTCGAGTTCATAAATGCTATTGTCGGCGGATCAATACCTAAAGAATACATTCAGCCAGTATCGGCGGGAATTCAGGAAGCAATGAGAAACGGTGTGGTTGCCGGCTTTCCGGTTGTTGATGTTAAAGCTACGTTGTACGATGGATCGTATCACGATGTGGATTCAGATGAGTTATCCTTTAAAGTTGCCGGATCAATGGCTTTTAAAAATGGATCAAAGAAAGCTAAACCCATATTATTGGAGCCCATAATGTCAGTTGAGGTAGTTACACCCGAAGATTATTTGGGTGATGTTATGGGAGATATTAACTCGCGAAGAGGAAAAATTGAAGGTTTCAATGCAAGGAAAGATGCACAGGTTATTAAGTCACTCGTACCTCTTTCTGAAATGTTTGGATATTCAACTATCTTAAGATCAATGACGCAAGGAAGAGCTATTTATACAATGCAGTTTGATCACTATCAGCAGGTGCCTCAATCAATTGCCGAGGAGATAGCTGAAAAATCATTAGGCAAGAAATCAACAACAGTATAATTAATTAAGAATAAACAAAAAAAGGAACAAAATTAAAAGGAGAAACCGATGGCAAAAGCAAAATTTGACAGAAGTAAGCCGCACGTTAACGTTGGAACAATTGGTCACGTAGATCATGGTAAAACCACATTAACTGCCGCCATCACAATGGCTCTTAATAAAAAGGGCTTATCAGAAATCAGAACATTCGATAGTATTGATAATGCACCTGAAGAAAGAGAAAGAGGCATTACAATAGCAACAGCCCACGTGGAATATTCAACTGAAAAAAGACACTACGCTCACGTAGACTGCCCTGGCCACGCGGACTATGTAAAGAACATGATTACCGGTGCTGCACAAATGGATGGTGCTATTCTGGTTGTTGCTGCTACGGATGGACCTATGCCTCAAACCAGAGAGCATATTCTCCTTGCAAGACAGGTAGGAGTTCCTAAAATGGTTGTCTTTATGAATAAAGTTGATATGGTCGATGATCCTGAACTTTTAGACCTTGTTGAAGAAGAATTGAGAGATCTTTTAACATCTTATGAATTTCCAGGTAAAGATATTCCTATTATCAGAGGTTCAGCTTTAAAGGCTCTTGAGGTTGTATCAAATCCTGATTCAAAGGTTGAAGATCCTGCTCTAGAGTGTATCTGGAATCTTATGGATGCAGTTGATTCATATATTCCAATACCTGAAAGAGAAACCAAGAAACCATTCTTGATGCCTGTCGAAGACGTATTCTCAATAACCGGTCGTGGTACAGTTGCAACCGGAAGAGTAGAGAGAGGCGAAGTAAAACTTCAGGAGGAAGTTGAACTTATTGGTCTTGGTATTCATAAAAAGACAGTTGTTACCGGAATTGAAATGTTTAGAAAAGAACTTGACTCAGCAATGGCTGGCGATAATGCCGGAATATTGCTTAGAGGCGTTGATAAAAATGAAATCGAAAGAGGAATGGTTTTAGCAAAAACCGGATCTATTACTCCACATACAGTATTTGATGGTTCAGTTTATATATTGTCAAAGAATGAAGGTGGAAGACATACACCATTCTTTAATGGTTACAGACCACAGTTCTATTTCAGAACTACTGACGTAACAGGTGTTGCTTCTCTTCCTGAAGGCACTGAAATGGTTATGCCTGGTGATAACGTAAATCTTAAAATTGAATTGATTTCTGAAATCGCCATGGAAGAAGGTTTAAGATTCGCTATTCGTGAAGGCGGCAGAACCGTTGGTGCTGGTGTTGTAACAAAGATTTATAAATAATTATTAAATATTTTTTTAAGAAAAGGGAGACCTTATCTCCCTTTTCACTTGTGCTAAATAAAAGGAGTTTCTAATTGGCTGGTCAGAAAATAAGAATTAAGTTGAAATCTTATGATCATATATTGATTGATAAGTCAACTGAGAAGATCATTAAAACCGTCAGAAGTACTGGAGCAGTGGTCTCAGGTCCAATTCCTCTTCCGACACGTAAAACAATTTATACTGTATTAAGATCTCCTCATGTTGATAAGAAATCAAGAGAGCAGTTTGAAACACGTGCACACAAAAGAATAATTGATATTCATAATTCAAATAATAAAACCGTCGATTCATTGAGCAAGCTCGATATTCCGGCGGGTGTTGACATAGAAATTAAGTTATAATTTAAAACTGAGTTTGATATGCTGGGTATTTTAGGTAAAAAAATAGGAATGACAAGCATTTTTAATGCTGAAGGTGATTTAGTAACGGTTACTGTTATTCAGGCTGGACCCTGCAAAGTTGTGTCTTTTCGTGAAAAGGAAAAAGACGGTTACTCAGCTATAGTTATTGGTTTTGAAGAGCGGAAAGAAAAACACACAACTAAACCGGTTTTAGGACAGTTCAAGAAGAACAATCTTTCTCCTCTTCGAACGGTCAAAGAATTCAGAAATTTTGATGCTGGCAGCTTAAAAATTGGTGATGAAATTAAGGCAGACATATTTAAGGTAGGCGACATAATTAAAGTTAGTGGAAAGAGTAAAGGCAAAGGATTTCAAGGAGTTATGAAACGTCACAATTTTGGTGGAGTTGGCGGAACAACTCACGGACAAAGTGATAGATTAAGAGCTCCGGGTTCAATTGGCTCAAGCTCTTATCCTTCAAGAGTTTTTAAAGGTATGAAGATGGCAGGAAGAATGGGATTTGAGAATGTTACCATCCGTAACTTAAAAGTAATTAAAATTATCCCAGAAGATAATCTGATATTGGTGAAAGGTGCTGTTCCGGGGTCAATAAATTCAATAGTTGAATTAAAAAAGAATTAATAGCTGAATAATCATGACAATAGAGATATTAAAAATAGACGGAAAACCTTCGGGCAAAAAAGTTAAGCTTGATGATGAGATTTTCGGCATTCAGCCAAATGATCATGCAATCTATCTTTCTGTAAAAGCATTTCTTGCAAATCAGAGGCAGGGAACACATAAAGCAAAAGAAAGAGCAGAAGTAAGAGGCGGTGGTAAGAAACCCTGGAGACAAAAAGGAAGAGGAACTGCCAGAGCTGGAACAACCCGTTCTCCTTTATGGATTGGTGGTGGAACTATATTCGGTCCACGTCCAAGAGATTACAGGCAGAAGCTTCCACAAAAAGTAAGGCAGCTTGCACGGAAGTCTGCGCTTAGCTATAAAGCTAAAGATGAACAGTTGATCGTAGTTGAAGATTTTTCATTTGATAAGCCGAAGACCAAAGATTTCGTTTCAATGATGGAAGCATTAAATCTTAACGGAAAAAAGATTCTTCTTTTAACAGGTAAGAATGAAACTAATCTTTATAAATCCGGAAGAAATATTAATAAAGTTAGTGTGATGGAGGCAAGCAAAGCTTCTACTTATGATATTCTGAACAATCAGATATTAGTTCTTCAGCATACTGCTGTTGAGGCCATAGCTAAAACCTTCGGTGACAATGAAGAAAAGGCGGTGAACTGATATGCACCAGATATTGATAAGTCCTCTAGTAACAGAGAAGATGACAAATATAACTGCCGATAAAGGCAAGTATGGATTCTTAGTTAATCCAAAAGCAAATAAAATTCAGATTGCAAAAGCTGTTGAAGCGAAATTCAATGTTCATGTAACAGAGGTAAAGACCATAAATCATCCGGGAAAAACTAAAACTCAGTTTAGAAAAAAAGGAAGATTTACAGGGAAGACGGCAAAATATAAGAAAGCAATTATCACCCTTAAAGAAGGCGAAAAAATTGAGCTATTCGAAGCAGTTTAGCTTTTAAGAACAGGTATTTAAATGGGAATTAAAAAACTAAAACCAACAACTCCGGGAACAAGATTCAGAAGTAATTATACTTTTGAAGAGATAACTAAGACTGTACCCGAGAAATCTCTTACTGTTGCATTAAAGAAATCTGGCGGCAGAAATAATCTTGGCAGAATTACTTCCAGGCATATTGGCGGCGGTCACAAGAGAAGGTACAGAATCATAGACTTTAAGAGAAATAAGCACGGTATTGCTGCAAAAGTTTTTTCTATTGAATATGATCCGAACAGATCGGCTAGAATTGCACTGCTTCACTACGCTGATGGCGAAAAAAGATATATAATTGCCCCGAATGGTTTGAAGGTTGGAGATAAAATATCATCTGGGTCTGGAAGTGAAATTTCAGTTGGTAATGCATTGCCGCTTAAAGAAATGCCATTAGGAAGCTTTGTTCATAACGTTGAGATTAAACCCGGAAAAGGTGGTCAGGTCGGAAGAAGTGCCGGCAGTTCTCTTCAGTTGATGGCTAAAGAAGGAAACTTAGCTCAGCTTAAGATGCCTTCCGGAGAAGTGAGATTGATAAATGTAAATTGTCTGGCTACGTACGGAATGGTCGGAAATTCAGAACACGAAAATATTAGTCTTGGTAAAGCGGGAAGAAGTCGATGGCTTGGAAGAAGGTCTTATGTTAGAGGTGTTGCGATGAACCCTGTTGATCACCCGATGGGCGGCGGTGAAGGTAAAACTTCAGGCGGTGGTCATCCGGTATCTCCTTGGGGACAGAAATCGAAAGGATTGAAAACTCGTAAAAGAAAAAATCAATCTAATAAATACATTATTAAAAGAAGGAAAAATTAGGTTTAGCTTATGCCTCGTTCGGTAAAAAAAGGACCTTTTATACATTATAAACTGCTTGAAAGAATCAAGCAGCTTAATGATGCTAATCAAAAGAAAATAGTTAAGACCTGGTCACGTGCATCTATAATTACACCTGATTTTGTTGGTCATACTATTGCAGTTCATAATGGAAACAAGATGATTCCGATTTTCATTACTGAAAATATGGTCGGACACAAATTAGGTGAATTTTCACCGACACGAATTTTCAGAGGTCATCCGGGTACTAAAGCAGAAAAAGCAGCTAAAGCCGGTTAATTAAGAAAGATCAAGTAGATGGAAGCAAGAGCAATAAATAGATTTATAGGTTCATCACCAAGGAAAATGAGATTGGTGATTGATTTAATAAGAGGTGAATCGGTGGATAAAGCATTGGAGATTCTTCATTTCTCTCCAAAGCATTCATCTAAAGATGCGGAGAAGACTCTAAGGTCTGCTATTTCTAATCTTATTAATACAAAAGAGGAAACTGTCAGAGTTGAGCCTGCTGATCTTTTCGTAAAGGAAGCGTATGTGAATGTTGGTCCGACATTGAGAAGAATATCACCTGCACCTCAGGGCAGAGCATACAGGATTAGAAAAAGATCCTGTCATTTAACAATTATTGTAGCAAAAAAAGCATAATTTAAGGAGAAATTTTTGGGACAGAAAACTAATCCGATAGGCTTAAGAGTAGGTTTAATAAGAGGTTGGAACTCCAACTGGTATGAAAGTAAAAGTTATGCAACTAAACTTAAAGAAGATGAAAAGCTTCGCAGCTACGTAAGAAACAGATTAAAAAAAGCAGGTATCTCTAAAATAATAATTGACAGAACATCTAAGAACATAATATTAAATATTCATACATCAAGACCGGGTGTGGTAATTGGTAAAAGCGGTAAAGAAATAACCCAGCTTGAAGAAGAATTAAGACAACTAACTAACAAAGAAGTAAAGATTCAGATTTCAGAAATTAAAAGACCGGAACTCGACGCTTATCTGGTTGCAGAGAATATTGCGAGTCAGATTGAAGGAAGAGTTTCTTTCAGAAGAGCAATGAAGATGGCAATCACAGCTTCGATGAGAATGGGTGCCGAAGGTATAAGAATTAAGTGCGGTGGTAGATTAGGTGGTGCTGAAATTGCAAGAACTGAACAATATAAAGATGGAAGAATACCGCTTCACACATTAAGAGCTGATATAGATTATGCAAATGGCAGAGCAGAAACTATCTATGGCTCAATAGGAATTAAAGTGTGGATTTGCCGTGGAGAAATACTCGGCAAGAGAGCTATGGAATAATTTTGAGCAGGAGCTAACATTATGTTAATGCCGAAAAGAGTAAAATTTAGAAAAGCACATAGAGGTAGAAGAAAAGGCTACGCGAAACGAGGCAGTTCAGTTGCTTTTGGAGATTTTGGTTTGAAATCTTTAGAGCCAGCCTGGATTACCAGCAGGCAGATTGAAGCCTGTCGTGTTGCTCTTTCAAGAAAAATGAAAAGAGACGGTCGTGTCTGGATAAGAATTTTTCCTGACAAACCGGTTTCTAAAAAACCTCTTGAAACCAGAATGGGTAAAGGAAAAGGCGCGCCTGAGTTTTGGGTTGCAGTTGTTAAACCGGGAAGAATTATGTTTGAAGTATCCGGTGTTACAAGAGAAGTTGCAAATGAAGCGCTTCAGCTTTGCTCGCACAAGCTGCCTGTTAAAACTAAAGTGGTTTCAAGACCAGATTTTGAATAAGCTGAGGACTTTGAAATGAAGATTCACGAAATAAAAGAGATGAAATCTGAAGAAATAATTCAGAGAATAAAAGATGAAGAGCAAAGTCTTGTTGACTTGAAGTTTTCTCATCAGTTGAAGCAATTGACAAACACAGCGAAAATAAAAAATGTGAAAAGAGATATTGCAAGGTTGAGAACAGTTCTTCAGGAAAGAGAATTACAAACAGCAGGTACTTCAGTGAAAGGAGTAAAAGCTTAAAAGATGGAAACGCGCGGATTAAGAAAAACCAGAATTGGTGTTGTAGTTAGTAATAAGATGGATAAAACAATTACGGTTGCAATTGAAAGAAAAGTTGCTCATCCTATTTATAAAAAATATTTTAAGAAGACTACCAAGCTGATGGCTCACGATGAAAAAAAGGAATGTAAACCAGGTGATAAAGTTAAAATTATGGAAACACGCCCACTCAGCCTAAAAAAGAGATGGCGCTTAGTCGAAATTATTGAAAAAGCCAAGTAGGCAGGAGAATTACGAGCGATGATACAGGAAGAAACAAATCTGATCGTGGCTGATAATTCTGGTGCAAAGAAAGTAAGATGCATCAGGGTATTAGGCGGAAGCGGCAGACGATATGCCACAGTTGGCGATACAATAGTAGTGAGTGTCAAAACTGCAATGCCGAATGGAACAGTTAAGAAAGGTGAAGTTTCAAGAGCAGTTATTGTTAGAACTAAAAAAGAAGTTAGAAGAAAAGATGGTTCATACATTCGCTTTGATGAAAATGCAGCAGTGTTGATTAATCCTCAGAACGAGCCGCGCGGCACACGTATCTTCGGTCCAGTTGCCCGTGAGTTGAGAGATAAACAGTTTATGAAAATCGTTTCATTAGCACCTGAAGTATTGTAAAAGGTTAATTATGAAAATCAGAAAAAATGATATGGTTATGGTAATTTCCGGAAATGACCGTGGAAAAACCGGAAAAGTCCTTAAAGTATTTCCAGCGAAATACAGAGTTATTGTTGAAGGAATAAACCTTAGGAAAAGGCATACAAAACCAAACCGAAAAAGTCCTCAGGGAGGAATTCTTGAAAAAGAAGCATCAATCCATGCTTCTAACGTAATGATTCTTGATCCTAAGAGCAATGAACCAACACGTATGGGTTCCAGAGTTATCCTTGACGAGAAAACTGGTAAAAAGAAAATTGCCCGCGTTGCCAAAGCAAGCGGAGAAATGATTCAATAATAATTTAAATTATTGTTAGACAGATGGCAGAAAAAAAACAAGTAAAAGAACCAAAAGAGAAGAAAGAAAAATCTAAAAAAGAGGCTGTGAAATCATCCGCTGAAAAGGATGTTAAAATTCCAAGCCGACTTTTTGATTACTATCGTGCTGAAGTAATTTCGGGTTTGATGAAAACCTTAGCCTATAAGAACATTATGCAGGTGCCGAAGATCGAGAAAATTGTTGTTAATATGGGAGTTGGCGCTGCAGTTGCTGAACCTAAGATTCTTGAAGAAGCAGTTAAAGTACTGGAATCAATAACAGGTCAGAAAGCCAGCATCAGAAAGGCGAAGAAAGCAATCTCAAACTTTAAGTTAAGAGAAGGTCTAAGCATCGGTGCAATGGTAACTCTGCGTAAAGAAAGAATGTATGAGTTTCTCGATAGACTTATAAATGTTGCTCTACCCCGTGTGAGAGACTTTCGTGGACTATCAGATAAATCTTTTGATGGAAGAGGAAATTATACACTGGGAGTTAAAGAGCAGATTATTTTTCCTGAGATAAACGTTGATAAGATAACTAAAGTTCTGGGTATGGATATAACAATTGTAACTTCAGCTAAATCTGATAACGAGGCTTACGAATTATTAAAATCATTCGGAATGCCATTCATTAAAAAAGAAATTAAAACAGCTTAGGAGAATTAATGGCCCGCACGTGTTTAATAGCAAGAGAAGACAAAAGACACAGACTTTATGAAAAGTACCGAAAGCAGCGTGAAGAACTGAAAGCAAACGGTGATTACGAAGCGCTTCAAAAACTTCCAAGAGATTCTTCCGTCGTAAGACTTAAGAACCGTTGTATGTTCACAGGAAGAGCCAGAAGCTATTACAGAAAATTTGGAGTTTCGAGATTAGTCTTCAGAGAAATGGCTCTGAGGGGTGAAATTCCAGGCGTAAAAAAATCAAGTTGGTAAACGGAGAAAGATTAAATGCCAGTTACAGACCCAATAGCAGATTATTTGACCAGGATTAGAAACGCTACTAAAGCAAAAAAATTGCGTGTTGAAATTCCGGCATCCAGAACTAAAATAGGATTGTCTGAAATTCTAAAAAATTTAGGTTATATAATTGATTACGAAATAATTGATGACAATAAACAAAATAAACTGAACATTGTTTTAAAATATAAGAACGGAATACCAGCCATCAACGGCTTGAAGAGAATTAGTAAACCGGGTCTGCGTGTTTACAGAGCAGCTGACAAGCTGCCGAAAGTTTTAAATGGTTTAGGCACCGCAGTTATTTCTACTCCTAAAGGTTTATTAACTGACAAGGATGCGAGAAATCAACTAATCGGTGGCGAAGTAATTTGTTATATATGGTAAAATTTAAAGTCGGAGATTAAAGATTGTCCAGAATAGGTAAAAAACCTGTAGAGATTCCAAAAGGCGTCAATATTAATTTGGAAGGCCAGGTAATCAAAGTTAAAGGACCAAAAGGTGAACTTCACAGAACGATTCATCCTACGATTAAGGCTGAAGTTGTTGAGAGTGAAATAAAGTTTAGCAGACCTGACGATTTAAAGGAATCACGATCACTGCATGGTTTAACACGTGCATTGATTCAGAATATGATTATCGGAGTAACTGATTCATATAAGAAGACTCTTGATATTGTTGGCGTCGGTTATAAGGCTGAACTCAAAGGAAAAAATTTATTATTAAATATAGGTTATTCACATCCGATTTACTTTGTTCCGCCTGATGATGTAAAACTTGAGGTTCCTGCTCCGACTCAAATAATAATATCAGGTATCGACAAAGAATTAGTTGGACTTGTTGCAGCTAAAATCAGATCTTTCAGAAAACCTGAACCGTACAAAGGTAAGGGAATTAAATATTCAGATGAACGAATTATACGAAAAGCCGGTAAGACTGCTGGAGCATAATTTTTAGGAGTTTTATTTGTAATGAAAAAGAAAACATCAAGAACCAGAGCAAAAATTAAAATCAGAAAAAAGATTTCTGGAACAACAGAAAAACCACGTCTTTCTGTTTACAGAAGCCTTGATAATATTTATGCTCAAATAATAGACGATACAACCGGAAATACTTTAGTTGCGATTTCCAGTTTAGCTAAGGAAGCAAAAGCTGAAGTAAAATCAATTAAAGGTAAAATAAATAAGAGCAAGCTTATCGGTAGTATGCTTGCAAAAAAAGCATTGGAAAAAAACATTAAGAATGTTGTGTTTGACAGGGGTGGTTTTAGATATCATGGCAGAGTTAAAGCTCTAGCTGATGGTGCCCGCGAGGGAGGACTTCAATTCTAATGTTTATTGCCGGGTCGTCTAACGGTAGGACTGCGCCCTTTGGAGGCGTCTGCAGAGGTTCGAATCCTCTCCCGGCAGCTTCCATTTTTATAATGAAAGTTTTTAGGAGATAAATTTGAAAAGAGTTAAATCCACTGAATCAGACGGATTAAAAGAAAAAGTTGTTCACATCAATCGTGTTGCTAAAGTTGTTAAAGGCGGACGCCGGTTCAGCTTCAACGCTATTGTCGTGGTTGGTGATGGAAAAGGAGTCGTTGGCGTTGGTCTTGGGAAAGCTAATGAAGTGACCGATGCAATATCAAAAGGAATTGATGATGCAAAGAAAAATCTTGTGAAGGTTACAATTAGAAGGGGAACTATTTCACACCAAATCGTTGGCAGGTTTGGTGCTGGTAAAGTGCTCTTAAAACCAGCCTCTCCGGGAACCGGACTTATTGCTGGTGGTGGCGTTAGAGCAGTTCTTGAAGCTGCTGGTGTTCAGGATATTTTAACAAAATCTCTTGGTTCAAGCAATCCGCATAACCAGGTAAAAGCAACTTTAAATGGATTGCTTATGCAAATTGATGCTAAGACAATGGCGAACAAAAGAGGAAAAACTATTCAGGAAATTTTTGCTTCGTAAAAGAGGTTATATGGCTAAGTTAAAAATAATACAAACCAGAAGTATCATAGACAGACCGGAGAAACAGAAAAAAATTATTGAAGCTCTGGGTCTTGGCAGACCTAATTGGGAGAGAGTTCATAATGATACTCCACAAATAAGGGGTATGATTAATAAAGTTTCTCATCTTGTTAAGGTTGAAGAAGTAAAGGAATAAGGAATTTATAAAATGGATATTCTAAGTAATTTAAAATACGCTGAAGGCTCAAGAAAAAAACGAAAGAGAGTCGGTAGAGGAGAAGGCTCCGGCCACGGTGGTTATTCAACCAGAGGAATGAATGGTCAGCGTTCACGCTCAGGTTCGAAAAAGAGATCCTGGTTTGAAGGTGGTCAGATGCCTTTGCAAAGAAGAATTCCGAAATTCGGATTCACAAATATTTTTAAGGAAACCTACCAGGTAGTAAATCTTAATGCACTTCAAAGAATTGCAGATGAAAATAAAGCTGACAAAGTGTTGAACATTGAAGAATTAAAGAATCTAGGTTTGATTTCCAGCATAAAAAAGCCGGTAAAGATTTTAGCTAAAGGTGAAATAAAAGCAAAAATAAATCTTGAGGTTAATGCAATTAGTAAAAGTGCAAAAGAAAAAATAGAATCGGCTGGCGGTTCAATAAAGTTAATTTAATGCGGTATTAAATGTCGAGACTTACAGATACTTTCCGGAACATCTTTAAAATTCACGAACTCCGCCAGAGGATATTATTTACACTGGCTATACTTATTCTTGTTCGGTTAGGTGCACATATAACCATTCCCGGTGTTGATACGACACTGCTCACAGAGAGCATGAAGAATGCAACTACCGATAACCTTTTTGGTTTATACGATATGTTTGTCGGAGGTGCTTTCTCAAATGCAGCGATATTTGCACTTGGAATAATGCCTTACATTTCGGCATCAATTATAATACAACTTCTTGGTGCTGTTGTGCCTTATTTCCAAAAGCTGCAGCAGGAAGGCGAAGAAGGCAGAAAAAAAATTACTCAGCTTACTCGTTACGGTACGGTGCTGATTTCTGCAATGCAGGCCTGGGGCGTTACAATCAGACTTTTAAATATTCAGGTTCAAGGATTACCAATTGTACCTGAAACCGTTAGTGGTTTTGCCTGGGTGCTTATGACTATTATAATCCTTACATCCGGCACTATGTTTATGATGTGGATGGGAGAACAAATAACTGATAGAGGTATTGGCAACGGAATTTCTTTAATAATTTTTATCGGAATCATCGCAAACTTCCCGCATTCAATTTTGGATGAAATCAGATTAATTAGCGTTGGGCAAAGATCGATCATAATTGAAATAGTAATTTTAATTTTTATGTTCTTTATCATTGCTGGTGTTGTGCTCGTTACTCAAGGCACAAGAAGAATTCCTGTTCAGTACGCAAAGCGGGTTGTAGGGAGAAAAATTTATGGTGGTGTAACTCAATATATTCCGTTAAGAGTTAATACAGCAGGAGTAATGCCCATTATTTTTGCTCAGTCAATTATGTTTATACCAAATACGGTTTTATCATTTTTCCCTGATAACGAATTTTTGCAGAGTTTATCTACTTATTTTGTTTATGATTCTCCCGTTTATTCAACTATTTATGCCCTGATGATCGTGTTCTTTACTTATTTCTATACTGCTATAGCTTTTAACCCAAAAGATGTTGCAGATAATATGAAAAAGCAGGGTGGATTTATTCCAGGTATAAGACCAGGGAAGCAAACTTCAGAGTTCATTGATAATATTTTAACAAAGATTACATTACCCGGTTCTATTTTCCTTGCTATCGTTGCAATTTTACCTGCATTCGTTTCAGGCTTTGGAGTATCCGGTCAGTTCGCTCAGTTTTTTGGCGGAACTAGTCTGCTTATTATCGTTGGTGTAGCGCTGGATACACTTCAGCAAATTGAATCCCACTTGCTGATGCGGCATTACGATGGTTTTATGAAGTCCGGGAAATTCAAAGGACGCAGAGCTTAGTTAGTTTGTGATTTATATAAAGACTCAAAAAGAAATCGATTTTATTAGAGAAAGTTGTCGGATAGTTGCAGAAACGCTTCGTTTAGTTAAGAGTAATGTTAAAATTGGTGTAACAACGTTTGAATTAGATAGGATAGCAGAAGATTATATAAAAAGTAACAATGCAATTCCTGCATTCAAAGGATATTCACAGGGAGGTTTACCTGGTTTTCCGGGTTCAGTTTGTACCTCACTAAACGATGCGGTAGTGCACGGAATTCCTGGTCAGGTTAGACTTGAAGAGGGAGATATAATATCTCTCGACGTTGGTGTTCTTAAAAATAATTATTATGGCGATGCGGCAATAACTGTTGCAGTTGGAAAAATTTCTGATGAAAAAAAGATGCTTATGGAAGTGACAGAAAAATCACTGCAACTTGGTATTGAGCAGGCCAAAAATGGAAACAGAGTCCACGATATATCAGCAGCAGTTCAGGATTATGTTGAGCAAAACGGATTTTCTATTGTAAAAGACCTTTGTGGTCATGGCGTTGGTAAATTTCTCCATGAAGATCCATCAGTTCCAAATTTCGGAAAAAAAGGAACTGGCTCAAAATTGAAAAGAGGAATGACGATTGCAATTGAGCCTATGGTTAATGCTGGTGGTTTTGAAGTTATTACTTCTCCGGATGGCTGGACTGTGATAACGGCGGATGGTTCTCCATCAGCTCATTTTGAGCATACGATTTTAATATTGGATAATTCACCGGAAATCTTAACTGTTTGTTAATGGCTAAACAAGGACCAATAAAAATAGATGGCGTTATTACTGAAACTTTACCGAACGCTACTTTTAGGGTAAAGCTGGATAATGGTCATGAAATTCTTGCTCATATTTCAGGCAAGATGAGAATGCATTTTATTAAGATTCTTGTTGGCGATAAAGTTTCGGTTGAAATGTCTCCCTACGATTTGTCGAAGGGAAGAATTACTTACAGATATAAATAATGGGTGTAATATGAAAGTCAGATCATCAGTAAGAAAAATATGCGATAAGTGCAAAATAATTAGACGCAAGGGAGTGGTTAGGGTTATTTGTTCTAATCCAAAGCATAAGCAAAGACAAGGTTAAAATTAATAAAGGAGTTTTAATTGGCACGTATATCGGGTGTTGATTTACCTAAAAATAAAAAAGTGTTATTCGGTCTTCAATATATATATGGAATAGGACCGACATCGTCTTCTGATATTCTTGAAAAAGCAAAAATAGATCCCAATAAAAAAGTTGGTGATCTTACTGAAGAAGATGTTGCACAAATAAGAGCAGTTATTACTGCTGAATTTAAAGTTGAAGGTGCACTTCGTTCAGAAGTACAGCAGAACATTAAAAGATTGATGGATATCGGAGCTTACAGAGGAATAAGACATAGAAAGGGTCTTCCGGCAAGAGGCCAAAGAACCCGGACCAATTCGAGGACAAGAAAAGGCAAACGTAAAACTGTTGCCGGTAAGAAGAAAACACCAACTAAGAAATAATTTTTGTTAATCGGAGGATTTTGATTGGCTAAATCAGTAAAAAAAGTTAAAAAGAGAACACAGGTAGACCTGAATGGTGTTGCTCATATAAAAGCAACATTTAATAATGTTATTGTTACTATTACAGATATTTATGGCAACACATTATCATGGTCATCTGCTGGCAAGAATGGTTTTAAAGGATCAAGAAAAAATACACCCTTTGCTGCACAAGTTTCTGCAGAAGCTGCTGCTAAAGAAGCTTATGCTCTTGGGCTTAGAAAAGTTGAAGTAAGAGTAAAAGGACCCGGTTCCGGCAGAGAAGCAGCTATCAGATCATTATATACTGCAGGTTTGGAAGTTTCATCAATAAAAGATGTAACTCCAATACCTCATAATGGATGCAGACCACCAAAGCGTAGAAGAGTTTAAAAGAAGGAGTTATCGTTAAATGGCAAGATACACAGATTCAGTTTGCAAATTATGCAGGAGAGAAAAGCAGAAGCTTTTTCTTAAAGGGCAGAAATGTTATACTGAAAAGTGCCCGATTGAATCAAGGAATTATGCACCCGGTCAACATGGATTGAGCAGAAGATCAAAAGTATCTGAATACGGGATACAGCTAAGAGAGAAGCAAAAAATCAAAAGAATGTATGGATTACTGGAGACTCAATTCAGGAATTATTTTGAGAAGGCAATCAAGCAAAAAGGTATCACTGGTGAAAACCTGATAAAAATTCTTGAGAGAAGATTAGACAACGTAATTTTTAGATTAGGTTTTGCAGCTTCAAGAAGTCAGGCAAGACAACTAATAAAGCACAGACATTTTATGGTCAATGACAGACTGGTTGATATTCCATCATACCTTGTCTCTCAGGGCGATATTGTAAAAGTAAAAGATAAAAGTAAGAAGCTGGATGCTATTCATAATTCGCTTAAGCGGGTTAAGGAGAGTTCGTATCCATGGCTTACTATAGATAAAGCAACATTAACTGGAACATTTCTTCAGGTTCCGGAAAGAGCAGATGTTCCTCTAAACGCCAATGAACAATTGGTTGTAGAGCTCTATTCTAAATAATTAATTTTTGAAATTTTAGAGGATTTTTTAATGAATACATCACACTTAATTATGCCCGAATCAGTGGTTTTGGATGAAGCCAATTATTCAAACACTTTTGGAAAATTTACCCTTCAACCACTGGAACGAGGATTCGGAGTAACCCTGGGTAATTCACTTAGGCGAGTGCTACTTTCATCCTTGCCTGGAGCTGCAATTACTTCAGTTAAATTCAGCGGTATCTTGCATGAATTTACAACCATTCCTGGTGTAGTTGAAGATGTCTCCGAAATTGTATTAAATCTTAAACAGGTCAGGATGAAGCTCCTTTCCAAAAAACCTAATAAGATTGACCTGTCTTTTAATGGTGATAAAAAATGGACAGCAGCAGATATTCAAAAAGCAAGTAATGAAGTAGAAATTTTAAATCCTGATCTTCATATTGCTTCTTTAAATAAAAGTGCAAAATTTGATGTTGAAATAAGAGTTGGCAAAGGTACTGGCTACGTTCCTGCTGTGGAGAATGCATCTCCGGATCAGGCTATTGGTGTTATCCCGATTGACTCCATTTTCACGCCGCTTAGAAATGTTAAAATGACAGTTGAGAATGTTAGAATTGGTGATAAAAATGATTTCGAAAAACTGACTTTGGAAATTTCAACTGATGGTTCAATCACTCCTGATGATGCTCTTACTCAAGCCGCAAAAATCCTGAGGGAACACGTTCAGTTGTTTATAAATTTTGATATAGAACAGGAAGAAGAACAACCGGTTGCAGAGAAAGATACTGAGTTTGAAAGAATAAAAAAGATACTTACGACTTCGGTTGATGATCTTGAATTGAGTGTAAGATCTCACAATTGTCTTAAAGCAGCGAATATAAAAATACTTGGCGATCTGGTTAGAAAAGATGAAGCAGAGATGCTCAAGTTTAGAAATTTTGGTAGAAAATCTCTTGCCGAACTTATGGAAATTGTTGAGGACCTTGGAATTGAATTCGGAATGGATGTAGACAAGTATATTAAAGTAGAAGCAGAACCTAAATAAAACGATAAGGGTAATAAGATGAGACACAATGTTAAGGGAAGAAAATTAGGAAGAACAGCGAGCCATAGGAAGGCTACTTTAAATTCTCTAATTACTTCTCTGCTTAAACATAAGAGAATTAAAACAACTCTTGCCAAGGCTAAAGAAACCAGAGGTTTTGCCGAGAAACTTGTTACAAAAGCCCGTAAAGGTGATTTACACGCAAAGAAACAGGTGATGGAATTAATTAAAGATAAAGAAGTTGTTAAAGAATTATTCTCAGATATAATTCCTAAGATTGGTGACAGACCCGGAGGTTATACACGAGTTGTGAAACTGGGACATAGAGAAGGTGACGCAGCGCAAATGGCAATAATCGAGCTTGTGGACTACAATGAGGTTGTTACAGCAAGAGCTGAACAGCAAAAGGAAAAGAGAGAGACTAAAGCAAAAGAGAAAGAGGCTAAAGCAAAGGCTGAGAAAAAAGATAAGCTCCTCGAAGAACAGGCCGCTGAAGCACCTAAAAAATAATTTACCTAATTTTTTGTATTATAAGAGTAATCGAAATTTTCGGTTACTCTTTTTTTTTACTTATTATGTTTAAAGAAATTCATTTCATAAAATCTGTCTTTGAGCTTGATGATCTCCCCAAATCTGACTTGCCGCAATTGATCTTATGCGGAAGGTCAAACGTAGGTAAGTCTTCTTTCATTAATAGTATCTCTAATAGGAAGGGGATAGCAAAGACAAGTTCTACTCCGGGGAAAACCAGATCAATTAATTTCTACAAAGCCGATGATAAATTTTTTATGGTTGACTTGCCCGGTTTCGGCTATGCCAAGACCAGCCTTAAGGAAAGAGAAAAATGGGGCAAGCTGGTTTCAAAATATATTCTTGAATCAACAAGTATCCATCACGCATTTCACTTAATTGATCCCAGATATGAACCGACTGAGCTGGATATTCAATTAAATCTATGGCTAAAAACTGCGAACAAAGATTATTCTGTAATTCTCAGCAAAGCAGATAAGCTGAATCAATCAGAAACTCATAAGGCAATAAACTCTATCCATTCCTTTTTTCCTGAACTTAAACTGAACAAGAATCTGTTTCTTTACTCAACTGTTACCGGCAGATGGAAGAAGCCCATTCAAAAAAAAATAGCTGAATTGTTCTTTTAAATTGATCTGAATGTTATTTTTCAACAATTAGTTGTTAAATTTATTTCACTAATAAATTTTTCCTATTGAAACCGTCACATGCTTGATAAAAGACAACGTAAAAGAATTTTAATTTTCCTGGTTATACCATTACTTGCGTCTGGCTTATTCTTCAGTGACGACCTCACAATCAGGCTCATAATAATAGCTCTGCTCGTTATTTATGTTGCATTTATAATCTTTCTCAGAGATTCGGTTAGGTTTTCGGGTGGTTACTCAATTTCGGAAAGTGAAGAAACTATTAGTGAACCAGTTTCTGCTCCTCGTTCTGATTTGGAAGAATCCTTCAAAATAGTATCTAAGAATAAAAAAGTAGATGTTATTAATGATGAGAATTACAGGCCGGAATACGGAGTATCAAAAACAATTCTGAAACCTCACGACCTCAAAGAACGTTTTGATGAAATTGTAAAAGAAACTCTGCCTCCGGGAACCGGACACGATGAACAATTTGGATTTGTTATTGAAAGAATGCTCACCGTTATGGCAGAGCTTTACAATGCTCACTCAGCAATTTACTTCTGGCATAATAAG
>DATIJX010000149.1:0-2505 GCA_035478175.1 Ignavibacteriaceae bacterium | reverse complement strand
ACTGGAAGGAATGGTTTTGGGAACTATAAACGGTGGAGGTACAACATCCGTTGAAGATATATCCAATGGCGAAATTCCTGTCAACTTTACTTTGTATCAGAATTATCCTAACCCATTTAACCCGTCTACAACCATTCAATTTTCGCTTCCAAAGTCGGGCGATGTAACACTTAAAGTGTATGACATCCTCGGAAGAGAAGTAGCAACCTTGCTGAACGAAACTAAAAATGCAGGAAGTTATGAAGTTGATTTTAATGCTTCACAATTATCATCAGGAATATATTTTTATCAACTATCTGTTGGTAATGAATTCAGACAGACTAAAAAACTTGTTTTAATTAAATAGATAATTTTATAGGAGGCTGCATCCCTGCACTTCTTTAATGAGGTGCGGGGATTTTTTATTTTTTGTGAATTATTAGACAATACATTTCAAGAAACACTTGCTTCTTTCCCGGTTTCCACTTATTCTTGCCTTAAATAATAATGCTTCATCTGATATTAAGGAAAATTTATGAGCACCTCAAAGCCAATCACCGTCTTAACTGTTTCATCTTATGAAAAAGGTCACGACTTTATGCGCGAGTGTAAAGAGCAGGGCTGTCGGGTTCTTCTGCTTACATCAAAGAGTCTTGAAAGCGCTCCCTGGCCAAAGGATGCAATTGATGAAATTTTTTATATGCAGGATAGGAATAAAGAATGGAATATGCGGGATGTTATTTATGGTGTAAGCTTTGTTGCAAGAAAGGAAAAGATAGACCGCATAGTTGCACTCGATGATTTTGATGTTGAAAAAGCTGCTGCATTAAGAGAACATTTACGTGTGCCGGGAATGGGAGATACAACCGCTCGTTACTTTCGCGATAAGCTTGCAATGAGAATGAGAGCACAGGAAATGGAAATACCTGTTCCCGAATACATTCACGTTTTAAATCATAATGATTTAAATGAGTTTACTGAAAAGGTTCCTTTCCCATATATGATTAAACCGAGAATGCTTGCAGGTGCTCACGGTTTGAAAAAAGTCCACAGCAAAGATGAAATGTGGAACCGGATAAATAATCTCGGCGATGAACAGTCATTCTTTTTGATGGAAAGGTTCATTCCCGGAAACATCTATCACGTGGATTCAATTATTTATGAGCACGAAGTTCGTTTTGCTATTGCCAGTCAGTATGGCCGACCGCCCTTTGAAGTTGCTCACGAAGGAAGAGTGTTCACAAGCAGAACAATTGAAAGAGGAAGCAAGAAGGAGCAGCAGCTTTTAGATATGAATGAAAAGCTTATGAAATCCCTCGGAATGCTGCGAGGTGTTTCTCACACAGAATTTATTGAGTCGGACAAGGACGGCAAACTTTATTTTCTTGAAACATCTGCTCGTGTCGGCGGGGCTAATCTTTCCGAGCTTGTGCTTGCTGCTTCCGGAATTAATTTGTGGCGCGAGTGGGCAAAGATAGAAATTCTTAGAGGAGAAGGGGATTACAAGTATCCCGATGTGCAGGATTATTATGCTGGAATTATAACCTCACTTTCAAAACAGGAATGGCCGAATCTCTCATCTTACAACGATCCCGAAATTGTCTGGCGATTAAACAAACCTTATCACGCCGGATTTGTTATCCGATCAAAGCATTACAAAGTAGTTGAAGAGATGCTTGAAAATTATACTGAGCGATTTTATAAAGATTTCTTCACTTCTGCTCCGATGAAGGACAGGCCGAGCGACTAATAAAGCTCATTTACTGAATTGTAAAATAAATGTAAAACCTTTGCTGGCTTAAATAATAAGCTTTTATTTAAGCGGTTACATCTCTATAATAGCTTCATACTTCAGACTATATTACATTTCGCTGGTCAGTTGTCCCTGTTTTTTTACAAAATGAAAGATTGTTTAAAATGAACTTAATGTTAAAAGAAAAGGCAGATGTTAAAAGCCTTATTTACATAATTATTACCACAGCTTTGTTTATAGCCCAATGGATGTGGCTAGGCGTTAATCCGTTTATTTATACGTGGTTTTTATTTATGTCAGTTGCGGTAGCCGTAATGACTCATAATCACAATCACCTGCCGATGTGGCGTTCCAAAGTAATGAACGTATTAACTGATTGGTGGCTGACTGTGTTTTATGGTTTCCCAATATTTGCATGGATACCAACTCACAATAAAAATCACCACAAGTTTAACAACCGTGAAGGCGATGACTCCATTACATACAGAGTAAGCGAAAAAAATAATTTTCTCACGCTCGTTTCTTACCCAACGATAAGCGGTTATTACCAGCAAAAGGCAATCGCCAATTATCTGAAAGACATGAAAGCGAACAACAAAGAAAAATTCTGGATTAGTATATCGCAATACTTTGTGCTTGTTATTTGGATAGCTGCAGCATTTATAATTGATTGGGAGAAAGCGTTACTGTTCGTCATCATACCTCAGCAGGTATCTCTGTTCAGCGTTTTGATATTTAATTACGTTCAGCATGTTCACGCCAATGAGGAATCC
>DATIJX010000148.1:0-17398 GCA_035478175.1 Ignavibacteriaceae bacterium | reverse complement strand
CGGAAAGGTGTAACTGCTTAGGTATTAAGGGCATCACAACGATGCCCTTTTTGATTTTAATCTTTCCTTTCCTTGATTCTATCTCAGAACAGAACTAAGTTTCTTGTGTAATTATGGGAGGGCTTTTCGAAATTGGTTTTTCTATTACAGGAAATCAATGAATGCGTCAAAAAACATTTATTAAATCAAATAAATTTATCTTGATATGGCATTAGTAACTTTTCCAAAAAAAATTATTCTTTGCTTATATAAGGTGGTAATATGAGACTTTCTCTATTAAAGTTGGTGCCGTTTGCTCAGCGAGCAGTCGACCGTGCACTCATGCAAACAACTGCAAATGCTAGGGAGTACTACCCCAAAGATAGGATCAGACCAATCAGTGTCTTAAAGGTACGTATCTTGCTTGCTCTAGGTGCTAACCCAAATGTCTGTTCTAACTACCTTTCATCAGGCACATACAAAAAGGGTTTGCCACTTCTGTATGCGGCAATATATGATCTTCCATCCATTGCGAAGATGCTTCTTCGTCATGGTGCTTTTGTCGAAGTTGAGGAGGATGGTGAGACACCGTTACGCCTGGCCTGCAAGAAGCCGGAGATCCTCGAGGCACTTTTGGATGCAGGCGCCGACATCGACGCCGTCAACTATAGAAAGGAGACGGCGCTAATGAAAGCATCTTATGCGATTCTAGATCAAAACGATCAAACGCCGGTGCGCGCCGTTCAGGTTCTCCTCGACCATGGTGCCAACGTAAATCTCCGCGATCTGCATGGCCAGACACCGCTCATGAGGATGTTCGGTGGAGGGACTAAAGGTCCGGCCTATCAAGTTGCAAGTCTGCTTGTTGCTAAATCCGACCTTGAGATAAAGGATGACTATGGTCAAACCGCCTTAATGCTAGCCGCACAATGGGGCAGCTACTGGATGGTAGAGGAGATGATTGCCAAGGGTGTAAAACTCGACTCTAAGGATAGAGATGGCAAAACGGCTTATTATTATGCACAGAACACTAACAGCGATGATCCTGGTGTGAAAGCCAAGCTTTTAAAATTGCTGCTACCAAGATAGATGAACTTAATGTGAACAAACAATGGTATCTTAATTTTAAATGTCGGAACCAGTATTTGCACTAAAACTGAACTTGAAGTTAATTTACAAATAGTTTCAACAATCGGCTCAACTTTTCAGCGTAAACGAATTTGGCATTTGTGCAGTTTTAAAGCCGCTCTGTAAAACTAGTTTGCTTTGTTAAATAGTTCTATTAAAAAAAATTCAATAATTATTGGTGGTTATTTTTTAAGTGGCATTCTTATTCTGGGGCGCCGTTTATCAGCAACACCGTTATTCATTTAACTAAATAAAAAAATATATGGAAATAAAAGATCTAGCAGGTTTAAGTGAACCTTTGAAAAAATTAATATCAGTAATCGCCCATGGTTTGGGGGCAATTTCAAAACCTTATTTGATTAAAAAAACTGCTGATGCAAAAGCCTACGAAATAAAAGTGATTGCTCAAGCAATAAAAGATAATCAATCTGAATTGAAGAGAATTGATTATTCTTCAGATAAGATTGAATTGCATTCACTAGATGTTCATTTAATAAAAACTGAACTTGAAATTAAAGATCGAGCTACAAATAGAATCGGTTATCAAGAACAAAAAAGACAACAAAATATTGAAGAGATCACACAAAAAGCTGCAAATCAACTTCGTTCTGAATCAGAGGTATCAAACGAACCGGTAGATGCAGATTGGACGACTAGATTCTTTAATTTGGCACAAGACATATCTGAAGAGGAGATGCAAAATTTATGGGCACAAGTTTTAGCAGGTGAAGTAAAACAACCAAAATCATATTCATTAAGAACTCTTGAACTTCTAAAAAATATAACAAAGGATGAAGCGCAAATATTTGTTAAAGCTGCTAATTTTGTAATATCTTCGAATACTGGTCTATTTATCTATAAAGAAAAAGGAGACAATTTTTTGTCGGATTATGGATTAAGTTTTGAAAATACATTATTATTATCTGAAGTGGGACTTCTACAAACAGAATTTAATCTCGTTGTAAACCTGGGTAATACGGAAAAAGATAATATATTTTATTTCGAATATGGACATTATTTAATAAAAGTGACAAAAAAAGCTAACTCTTCTGTACATAAAATTCCACTACTTCGTTTTTCTACAGTCGGTGAACAACTTTTCAAGTTAATCAAGATCTATCCGGTCGAAGATTATTTGAAAAAGTTTTGCCTTTCAATGCAGAGTGATAATATACAGGTTGAATATACATCTATAATTAAAAAAAATATTGATGGTACAGTAGATCATACACTACCATGGCAAAAATTTGAAAAATAGGCTGTACATTTTGAATAACGCATATGACCATCAGCTCAACCTGAACCTAAAATTCCTATGAAAGCAATCATCTACACAAAATACGGCTCACCGGAAGTTCTTTCTCAAATGGATGTCCCACAACTCAAAGAAGTAGGAAAGCCTGTTCCGAAAGACAATGAAGTGCTGATAAAAGTTGTTGAAAGCTGCATCGCTGTGTTGGGCTGCGCTTTCGTGTCGATCCCATTAGGTAAAGAAAAAATTTAAACCAATAATTACACATAAATAAAAGGAAGGACATATCGTGAAAAAAACAATTCTTTTTCTATTATCGCTATTATTACTGACTTATTTATCCGGTTGTTCAACAGGCGGATCATTTATGGCCAATAATGTCACCAATGTTGAACTATCTGAACAAAATTTTGAGTTTGTTGCGAGAAATGTTGAAGGATTTTCAAGAGCAGAATATGTAATTGGGCTTAGCTATTCAAGTGGTTTTATGGCTAATACTTTAGCTCTTGTAAGAACCGGCGGATCAGCAAAATTGTATGATGATGCAATTAAAAATCTTTGGGATAATTTCAAAATGGAGTACGGCAATATAGAGGGGAGGAACCTATTATTGGCAAACATACGTTATGATACTGATATATTAAATCTTCTTCTTTATACTCAGACAGATTTATATATACACGCTGACATTATAGAGTTTAAAGAATAATGAACTAGTAAATAAGCAGCTATTTCTAAATTTATATTGTGCCGAACCAACATCTATACTTATGGTAGGCAAGCTCAAAACCGACAATGAAATTTGTATGAAAGCAATCATCTACACAAAATATGGTCCGCCAGAAGTTCTTCAACTCAAAGAAGTAGAAAGGCCTGTTCCCAAAGACAATGAAGTGCTGGTAAAAGTTATTGCAGCATCTGCAAATCCAGCCGACTGGCATATGATAAGAGGAGAACCCAAATTTGCCCGCCTGGCTTTCGGACTCACTAAACCAAAAAACATAATTCCGGGAATTGACATTGCAGGGAAAGTAGAAGCAGTTGGCAAAAATGCAAAAGAGTTTCAGCCGGGAGATGAGGTATTCGGGGACTGCGGTTGGGGCGGCGCCTTTGCCGAGTATGTTTGCGTTACTGAAAATAGATTGGTACTGAAACCAGTTAATAATTCTTTTGAAGAGGCCGCGACTGTTTCCGTAGCGGGAATCACCGCTTTACAGAGTCTTCATGATAAAGGAAAGATTCAATCAGGACAAAATGTTTTAATTAATGGTGCATCAGGTGGAGTGGGAACATTTGCAGTTCAGCTTGCAAAATATTTCGACGCGGAAGTTACAGGTGTTTGCAGTACGAGGAATCTGGAACTGGTGCGCTCGATTGGGGCTGATAAAGTTATTGATTATACAAAAGAAGATTTTACAAAAGCGCCGCAGAAGTATGATCTGATTATTGATAATGTCGCAAACCGTTCGGCTGTTAGTCTTAAACGTGCTCTAAATCCCAATGGAGTTTGTGTCATCGCCGGATTTTCTTCTTTGTCTCGTATGTTTCAGCAAATGTTTCTTGGACCAATAATTTCAATGGCAGGGAACAAGAAAATAGTTGGGTTAGGGACTGCGAAACTAAATAAAAAAGATCTTCTTCTGCTCAAAGATCTTCTTGAGGCTGGCAAAATAAAACCAGTTATTGACAGGCGTTATCCTTTAAGTGAAGTTCCTGAAGCTATTCGTTACCTGGAAAAAGGACACGCAAGGGGAAAAGTAGTTATAACGATAGGACACAACAGCATAGTATAAAAGTTCACCAGGCTATCACGGACTCCGCCTTCGGACGGACAGGGATTCTGTGACAGCAATGCTCAGTCGCAGTACGAACGTGACTACCCTGGAATATAGAATGAGAAAAATCTGTTCCCAAAGACAATGAAGTGCTCATAAAAATATTTGCAACAACAGTAACTGAAGCGGATAATCTATGACAAGATATATGGTGATTGAAAATTATCGTAAAGGATGCTTCGATAAAATTTATGAACGCTTTCACAAACATGGAAGAATGCTGCCGCAGGGATTGTATTTTATTGAAAGCTGGCTTGAGAAAAGCGGAGAAAGATGTTTTCAGCTAATGGAAACGGACAACCCGGATTCATTTAAGACCTGGATAAAAACCTGGGAAGATCTGGTCGACTTTGAAATTATTGAACTCGGTGAAAAGCCATCGACTGATAATTATCAGAAGTAAAAATCCCTGTTCCCACAGACAATGAATTACTAACAAAAATATTAGAAATAAAAGTAATCATCTAATGGAATCAGCATTAGAAAAAACATTAACTAACTGCTACAAGGATGAAATGATTTCATTTTTGAATTCTCATCCCGAATGTTTTGAAGAAGCAGTTGAGTTAGCGGTTTCAGACAAGCAGCCGTATTCGTGGAGAGCAGCGTGGTTGTTATGGAGTGTCATAGAAGAAAACGATAAAAGAATAAAAAAGTTTATTAAAAGAATTGTAAACGCTGCAAAGACAAAAAGCGACAGCCATCAGCGGGAACTGCTTAAAATTCTTTTAATGATGGAACTTGATGAGAAATATGAAAGTGTTTTATTTGATGTCTGTATGAACATTTGGGAACAAATTAGTAAAGCACCCGCGGTGCGAGTTAATGCATTAAAGCTCATCGTTAAGATTGCAAATAAGCATCCGGAACTAAAAAAGGAAATACCATTCCTCGCACAGGATCATTACCTGGAATCATTATCACCAGGTGCCCGGCACTCGGTTAGGAAGCTGATGAAGAAAGCTTTTTACTGAAAGATCAAATCTGTCCAAGATAGTTTTTTATCTCGTCCCTACGAGACTTTAGTTTTTCTGTTTTATATTTTTATAAACATTTAGTCCCTATCGGGACAAAAAAAATAAATGCATTTTTAATGAAAAACGCTTAGTAGTCCTGTTAAGGACTAAATATTTATAGAATATTTAATCATGGATAATTTTAAGTCCCGTCAGGGACGACATAAAAAATATGTAATCTAATATTCGACATTCAATTAAAAATTAAAATGAAAGCAATCATCTATACAAAATACGGTCCACCGGAAGTTCTTCAAATTAAAGAAGTAGAAAAACCAGTTCCTAAAAACAACGAAGTGTTAATCAAAATATTTGCAACGACGGTAAACCGGACTGACTGTGGTTTTCGTAAACCGGAATACCCGGTTATTATCAGACTAGTTAATGGGCTCTTTAAACCTAAAAAACAAATTCTTGGAAGCGAGTTAGCCGGAGTAGTAGAGGAAATCGGCAGTGATGTCAAACTATTCAAAAAAGGCGATGAAGTTTTCGGACTTACCGGCAACAACTTTGGCGCTCATGCAGAATATATTTGTCTTCCTGAAGATGGAGCAATAACAAAAAAACCATCCAATATGAGTTTTGAAGAAGCTGCCGCCGTCTGCGATGGGCTAATGCTCGCTTATAATTACATTAAAGAAATTAAAGAGCCATCGGGAAAGAAGATTTTAATTTATGGCGCTTCAGGTTCAATAGGGACTGCTGCTGTTCAGCTAGCAAAATATTTAGGACGTGAGATAATCATCCAAGAAAATGAAAATTATCCAATAAACTTATCTCACGTCCTGAATGGTGCAGAAGTTACAGCAGTCTGCAATACAAAAAATATAGAGCTTGTAAAATCACTTGGTGCTGACACCGTAATTGATTACACAAAAGCAGATTTTACAAAGATCAATCAGACATTTGATGTAGTTATGGATGCAGTTGGTAAAAGTTCGTACTTCAAATGCAAAAACCTGCTTACGCCGAGTGGCGTTTATTTCTCAACTGATTTAGGTTTCTTAGCCCAGAACCCTTTTCTTGCATTATGGACTTCAATTTTTGGGAAGATGCCATCAGGAAGAAAAGTTTTATTTCCAATACCCAAAGAGAAGAAAGCGGATATACAGTTTTTCAAAGAAATTATCGAAGCAGGTAAGTATAAAGCAGTTATTGACAGAAGATACCCGCTCGAAGAAATTGTTCAAGCCTATAAATATGTTGAGACAGAACAGAAGACAGGTAATGTGGTTATAACAATTAAAGACAATCTACAGGCAAAGGCAGAGGCTAAAGATAAATAAGTTGAAATAGTTTTTATCCTTATCCTTATGATCTTCATTTCGTATATAACACTATAGTTCTCGAAGTAGGCTTCGTGTTAATCACGGAATGACAATCGGCTACTCACTCAACAATAAATAATAAAAAGACGTTGATAAAAAATAACGAATTCGCTTGTATCCTTTTTTATCCCCTGAAAGCTTCCAGCAATAATTAACTATCTCTTTGAATTTTGGAAACATTGAAATTATTTCTTCCAGCTCTTTAGCGTATTCTGATTTTCTTTTTGCAATAAACTTTTGGAAGATTTTTTTTGCAACAGGAGCCAGCACCACATACCAGACAAATGTGATAATCAGCGATCTAACCAGCATGATCAGCACTGATGTTGCAACATTCTCTTCAAGTTCGGGTGATAAATATGAAAGAATTATGACTCCTGCTGAAAGCACAATTATAAAAATACCTGTCGGGCGTAAAAACCAGCTTCTTTTTTTTCTCTTTTCTTTATGCGGTATCTCTTCACCAGTTTTATTTTCAATAGACGACGGGATGATTTTTTTGTAATGATTTATTCTTTCAGGAAGTCTTCCCGCATAAAGCCCTATAAATAATCCAGCAATCAAATGAAGCAGAACATAAGCTGCGATTAACACATAGCCATAATTTATATCCGGATGATTGACTTTGAATATTTCAGAAGACACTTGTTCAATAAAAAGATCGAGCGATTCCCACAAAGTATTTCCAAAGAGAATTGTGAGGACAACTATTTTCTGTATTCCGGAGAAAAACAAAACCAAAAGTCCGAGCAGCAGAGCAGATAACCTGTAAAACTTTTTAGTTGAGAATAACAGAAAACCCAAAACACCCTGTAACGAAACGGCAAGGTAAGCAGCAAGAGGGGAGTGTGGACTAACTAAAGCCTTGATCAAAATTACAATCAGTGTTGCTTTAAGAATTTCTTTGCTGTTTTTTGAAAACAATGCGATGAGCGAAATGAAAAGAACGGCAGCGGAACTTAAAAATATTCCACGGAGAGGAATTGTTAGTGCGTGCAAAATCCCACCGAATGCAGATTCACTGAAAGCCCAAAGTGCTGTTATTTTTAAAACACTGAAGCGAACTTCGGCATTCTCATCATAAATTAACATTTTATCCTTAATTGTCTGCATCGACTGAAAAATTCGTATTCTAAATATCAGAAAATGTTCATAATGAGAAAAATATATTGTATTAACTATTCTTCAAATTGAAACCATAAACTTTTTTTGCTGCTCAAATAGATTCTATGGAACTATTTATTTGAACGTGGTGTTATATGGACTGTGTTTAATAATTAACCTATTTCAAACAACGGAGGAATAATGAAAAATCTTTTTTTATCTCTGGCAATTCTATTCTCGGTTACACCCCTATTTGCACAACAAACTACACGACTACAGGTAATACATAATGCTGCCGATCCTTTAGCAGCAGTAGTTGACGTTTACGTAAATGGTGGTCTGGCTATAGATAATTTTGAATTCAGAGCGGCAACTCCCTTTATTGATGTTCCTGCAAACACTTTGCTGAACATTGGGATTGCACCGGGTAATAGTGGTTCAGTTAATGATACTATTAAAAATTTTCAGGCAACTTTAAATAAAAATAAAAAGTATGTTCTGATAGCAAATGGTGTATTGGATCCATCACAATTTAGCCCAAACCCTGATGGAAAAAATATAAGCTTCACTTTATTTGCAAAAGATAACATCCGCGAACAGGGCGTTAGCTGGAATAAAGTTGATTTCATTGTTGTTCACGGTTCTACAGATGCTCCAACAGTCGATGTAATTGCAGAACGTGTTTATTCAAATAATGCTACCGATATATCACAGGAAGCCGAAAAGGAACTTGCTGAAGAAGGTGATAGTTGGTTTTCAGGCGGACTTAGAATAGTTAACAATGCATCTTACGGTGATATTACGAACTATAAAAGATTATTCCCCAAAGAATATCTTTTGAAAGTTACTCCCGGAAATAATAATAATATTGTTGTCGCTGAATTTGAAGCTAACCTTACCGGACTTGGCGGAGGTGCTGCTGTTGTTTTTGCTTCAGGATTTTTAAATCCTGCTGGTAATCAGAATGGTGCAGCCTTCGGATTATTTGCAGCGTTACCAAATGGAACAGTTGTAGAATTCCCGATGGTTCAGCCAATGGCAAGACTACAGGTAATTCACAATGCCGCTGACCCAATTGCTTCCTCAGTTGATGTTTATCTTAATGGGGCTTTAGCTTTGGATAATTTTGGTTTTAGAACTGCTACACCATTTATAGACGTTCCTGCTGGTGTTGAGATAAATATTGGAATCGCACCCAGCACAAGTGGTTCAGTAAATGATACTATAAAGAATTTTCCTGTCACTTTTGAAAATGGTAAAACCTACGTTGGTGTTGCGAATGGTGTAATTGACCCTTCCCAGTTTACAGCAAATCCTGATGGAAGAAATATCGCGTTCACAATATTTGCTAAGGATGGTATCCGTGAATCAGGAATGTATTCAAGTAAAGTTGATTTTGTTGTCCTTCACGGATCAACAGATGCACCCACAGTTGATGTTATTGCAAGAAATGTAGCTACGCTAGTTGATAATGCAGCTTATGGTGATTTTACTGATTACATTAGAGTTCCTGCTGCTTCTTACATATTAGATATCACTCCTGGTGACGATAACAATACGATAGTTGCCTCATTCGAAGCTGATCTTTCAGGACTTGGCGGAGGTGCAGCAGTAGTATTTGCTTCAGGATTTTTAAATCCTGCTGGTAATCAGAATGGTGCACCATTCGGATTGTTTGCAGCTCTTCCAAACGGAACTGTAGTTGAATTCCCTGCAGTTGCACCATTCGCAAGATTACAGGTTATTCACAATGCTGCTGATCCTATCGCTTCTGAAGTAGATGTTTATTTAAATGGAACACTGGCGTTAGACAATTTTGCATTTAGAACATCAACTCCATTTATTGATGTTCCGGCTGGTGTGAATATCAATATTGGTGTTGCACCGGGAAATAGTGGTTCAGTAAATGACACTATTAAAAATTTTGTTGTGAACTTTGCCAATGGTGGAACATACATCGCAATTGCAAACGGAGTAGTTGATCCTTCAGGCTTTGCTCCAAATCCAAACGGTAGAGATATCTCCTTCACATTATTTGCTAAAACCGATGCAAGAGAATCAGGCACTAATAACAACAAAGTTGATTTGTTCGCAGTACACGGTTCAACAGATGCACCAACTGTAAACATCTTTGGACTCGGAATTTATTTGACAAATGTCTCCTATGGCGATCTTAGCAATTATATTTCGGTTCCAGCCTGGAAAAACTGGTTAGTAATTACAACACCCTGGCCAAACTTCTCAATAGTTGGTGTATGGAGTGCAGACTTAAGAGGTCTCGGTGGCAATTCAGCCGCAGTTTTTGCTTCCGGTTTCTTAGATCCTACAGCAAATCAAAATGGTGAGGCTTTTGGATTGTTCGCTGCTTTAGCAAATGGAACTGTTGTAGAATTACCACGATTATATGGTAGAGATGCTCAGAATGCATTAGACAAAGTTATGGATGAAAATAATGAACAAGTTGCTGTAGTCAGTGATATTAATTTGGAGCAGAATTACCCGAATCCATTCAATCCATCGACATCAATTAAATTCACTGTTCCAACAAGTGAATTTGTTTCACTTAAAGTGTATGATGTACTTGGTAATGAAGTGGCTTCCTTGGTAAATGAACAAAAAGCCCCGGGAACGTATGAAGTAAGATTCGAAGCAGGAGATCTGGCGAGTGGAGTTTATGTATATAAAATGCAAGCAGGAAACTTTACCCAGACAAGAAAACTTATGTTGATGAAATAAAATCGTATTGATAATTTTCATTCGAGCCCTCATTTATTGAGGGCTTTTTTTTATTAATTCCAAACACACTTGACTCTTACCTAAAAAATTATAGATTGTAGGTGGGAATAAAATAATTGTCGGGGAAGAATCTAATCTTCTCACCTCATTCTACTTCTTTAATAGATTCTTTTCCAAATGTAATTATAAAATTATCAGGAGGTTGCCATGAAAAGGATTCACATCCCAATACTTGTAGTCAAACTTTTATTTTTTATAGCCTGCTCGGAAAATACTCAACTTGATATGGAATCTGAAAGAGCCGAAGTATTAAAGGTGCTGGATAATTTTAACCAGGCTCACGAAACCAGAGATCTTGAACTTCTGTTGACTTGCTTTTCCGACAAACCAGATATAATCATCCTGGGTACAGATGAAAATGAACTCTGGGTTGATAAGAACTCTATGGGTGAAAGTCAGAAAAGAGCATATGAGACTTTCAGTACAGTAAAGCTCTCCGTTCGGGATAAAATGTTAAAGATGTGTGGAAGTGGTGCTCAGGCCTGGTTTTACATGAAAGTTAACTGGTATGTTGAATCGGAAGGAGAGCAATTTACTTTTAGCGGAATAAGAACTACAGGTGTACTGGAAAAAGAAAAGGACCTATGGCATATTGTGCAGCTTCATACATCAATGCCTGTTAAGGGACAAGCTGTCAGATACTGATTATAGTTTTCACTCGATTAAATTATCTTTGCTACAATAGTATCTTCCAAATATTTGAAAAACGATATATTATGACTCTTTAGTCAGAATTAACATATCTCTGTTTTCATTTCAGTGATTGACTCTTTATATTTGCCTCACTTTCAAATTCAAATAAACTATAAATTATGCAAAAACAATACGATATAGCTGTTTTAGGCGGTGGTCCTGGCGGCTACGTAGCTACAATCAGGGCAGGACAGCTTGGCTTTAAAATCGTCGTAATTGACAAAGATAATCTCGGTGGAATCTGTCTGAACTGGGGCTGCATTCCTACAAAATCACTTCTGAAAAATGCAGAGATATATGATCAGATTAAAAATCATGGTGAAGACTTTGGAATTAAGACTACTGGATTATCAATCGATTTTAACAGGGTTATAAAAAGAAGCCGGGAGATTTCTGAGCGTATTTCTAAAAACGTTGAACTTCTGATCAAGAAAAATAAAGTTGACAGGATAAGAGGGTTCGGAAAACTCACTTCAAAGAATACAATAGAAATCTCCGATGATAAAAGAAAAGTAACTGAAACAATAAAAGCTGATAAAATAATTATAGCTACCGGTGCACGTCCGAGAAATATTTCAGCAATTCCTGTTGATAGAAAAAATATTATCACAAGCACTGAAGCAATGAGCCTTGAGAAGCAGCCAAAAGAATTAATTGTAATTGGTGCAGGTGCAATCGGAATTGAGTTTGCATATTTCTATGCAACTCTGGGAACGAAAGTTACTGTTATTGAAATGCTAAAGCACATTCTGCCGATTGAAGATGAAGAGGTATCTGTAGCACTTGAGAAAAACTTTAAGAAAAGAGGAATTGATATCTTAACCAGCGCTACTGTTGAAAAAGCTGAAGTTAAAGATAAAAGGGTTAATGTTACTGTAAATATCAATGGAGAAAAGAAAGTTATCAGCGCTGATAAGGTATTGAATGCAATCGGGGTTGTTGGCAATGTAGAAGGAATCGGACTTGAAGCTCTTGGAATTCAAATCGAAAAAAATCATATTAAAGTGAACAAAGAAAATTATGAAACAAGCATTCCCGGAGTTTTTGCGATCGGTGATGTGATTGGTCCTCCTTGGCTTGCTCATGTTGCTTCCGCGGAAGGAATACATTGCATTGAACATATAAAAGGAATTCATCATCCTCCAATTGATTATGATAACATACCCGGATGCACTTACTGTCAGCCGCAGGTTGCAAGTGTTGGTTTGACAGAATCCAAAGCAAAAGAAAAAGGATATGAAATAAAAGTCGGTAAGTTTCCATTTATGGCAAGCGGAAAAGCTTTTGCAATCGGTGAGCGCGAAGGTTTTGTTAAGATGATATTTGATGCTAAGTATGGTGAAATTCTCGGCGCTCACATTATCGGAAGTGAAGCAACTGAAATGATCGCTGAAGTTACTCTTGCCCGCTCACTTGAAGCAACAGGTGAATCAATCATAAAAACCATTCATGCTCATCCAACTTTATCTGAATCTATTATGGAAGCTGCTGCACAAGCTTATGGTGAAGCAATTCATATTTAATAATTACAAATTTGATTTATCTAAATGTTTCATTGTTAAGAAATAAAAATATAGACGAAGCCAATTGACTAATGACCATTGACTAATGACTGATAAAGCTTTAACATATTGCGATTTAGGTTTCATTGATTATAAAGAAGCCTGGGATCTTCAGCACGAGATTCATACTAAAAGAATTGCCGGAGAAGTGAATGATTACCTTTTACTTCTTGAGCATCCAAATACTTATACATTAGGAAAAACAGCACACAGAGAAAACTTAAAAGGCTCAGAGGAATATTTAAAAGTGAATAATATTTCAGTTTTCGATATTGATCGTGGTGGTGATATTACTTATCACGGTCCTGGACAGATTGTTGGCTATCCAATTATTGATTTAAATTATTGGTTCAAAGACACTCACAAATATTTAAGAGCTTTGGAAGAGGTAATAATCAATACCTGCTGTGATTATGGATTGAACTCTGAACGAAATCCAAAACATACCGGCGTTTGGATAGGCGATAGAAAAATTGCTGCAATCGGAATAAAAGTGAGCAGATGGATTACGATGCACGGCTTTGCTTTCAATGTTAATACTGATTTGAACTTATTTAATGGAATTATTCCATGTGGTATTCAGGATAAATCAGTTACATCATTAAAGCAGGAATTAAACAAAGAAATAAGTATTCAAGAAGTCAAAGAAAAGCTGTTAAAAAATTTCGCAGAATTATTTGAATACACTTCTGTAATTTCAAGGGATAAAGAAGAAACATTACAACAAAATTTTTCAACCATTAATTAGAAGGTTGTTCAATGGCAAAAAAAAGTATGAACAACACAAATCAATCTGTAAAGAAAAACAAAGCTGAAGAGAAAAAACCTGGCGTTTCAATGAAAGACAAAAATATTTCTGCGAACGGACTGATGGGCTTTGAGAAAAAGCAGCTGCTTGATGTACTCAAAATGATGATTCGTTCAAGAATCATTGACAACAAAGCAATGCGTCTTCTCAAGCAGGGCAAAACATTTTTCCACATTGCTGCTGAAGGACATGAAGCTGTTCAGATGGCAATTGGTTTGCACCTCGATCCCAAAAAAGATTGGTTCTTCCCATATTACCGGGATCTCGGAACGGTATTGATGGCTGGCTTAACTCCTGAAGAAGTTTTTCTTGGTACATTCGCCAAAGCTACTGATCCTGCAAGCGGCGGAAGACAGCTTCCTGTTCACTGGGGAATGATAAATGCACAGGTCCCATCTCAATCAAGTCCCACAGGGACTCAGTTTCTTCAGGCTGTTGGAACTGCACTTGCATCAAGAAGAAAAGGGATTAAAAATGTTTCTTATGTAAGCAGCGGTGAAGGAACAACCAGTCAGGGAGAATTTCATGAAGCTGTCAACTGGGCAAGCAGAGAAAAACTTCCGGTACTTTTCGTTATTCAGAATAACAGGTACGCCATCTCAGTTCCTGTTGAACATCAAACTGCCGGTAAAGATGGATCTGTTGCTGAGATGATGGGAGGTTTTTTTAGTTTATATAGAAAGCGAATTGATGGAACAGATTTTTTTGAATCGTATTCAGAGTTAAAAGAAGCTATTGATTATATAAAGAGTGGTAAGGGTCCCGCACTGATTGAAGCAAATGTTGTGAGACTGCAATCTCATTCATCATCTGATGATCAAAGAAAATACAGAGATCATTCCGAACTTGAAAAAGATAAACAAGACGATCCGATAGAAAAATTTGTTGCAAGGTTGAAGAAAGAAGGTATGTTGAGCGATGATGATTATCAAAAAATCCGGAAAGAGATAAATGAAGAAATAGATGAAGCTGCTGACAGGGCTTTCAAAGCTGCTGATCCTGATCCGAAAGATGCAGCACGATATGTTTATGATGAAAGCGGGTTGAAAGAATCTTTGGATTATGAAAAGAATGTTCCTGCTGGAGAGAAGATTGTGATGGTGGATGCAATAAATCACGGACTCCACGAGGAGATGAAACGGAACAAAGATATGTATATCTTCGGCGAAGATATTGCTGATATGAAAGGCGGGGTATTTACTGCAACAAAAGGATTATCAACAAATTTTGGTGATGAAAGAGTTTTTAATTCACCACTTGCTGAAGCAAGTATTCTCGGTGTTGCAAATGGAATGGCGCTTGCAGGATTGAAACCGGTTGTTGAAATTCAATTCGGTGATTACATCTGGCCGGCGTTTATGCAGATGAAAAATGAAACAGCTTCAATGCGTTATCGATCTAACAATGCCTGGTCAACACCGGTTGTTGTTCGTGTTGCTGTTGGCGGTTATATTCACGGTGGACTTTGCCACAGTCAGAATATAGAATCAATTTATGCACACGTTCCCGGAATTTTTATCGCTTATCCAAGCAACGCTGCCGATGCAAAAGGATTGCTAAAAACTGCCTGCCGTATAAATGATCCTGTTCTCTTCTGTGAGCATAAAGGATTATACAGACAAAGTTTTGCAATCGCTCCGGAACCCGATGATAATTATCTGCTTCCATTCGGTAAAGCTAAAGTGGTAAAAGAAGGAAATGATATTACAGTTGTATCGTACGGAGTTTCAATGTGGGATTCAGTTTTTGCAGCAAAGAAACTCGAAGAAGAATTCGGATATTCAGTTGAAGTGATAGATATCAGAACAATTATCCCTCTTGATGAAGAAACAATTTTCAGATCTGTGAAGAAAACAAATAAAGTTATCGTCATTCACGAAGATTCTTTTACTGGTGGATTTGGAGCTGAAATAGCAGCACGAATTGCAGATAACTGTTTTCAATTTCTTGATGGACCTGTTAAAAGGATTGCAGCTAAGGATACACATATTCCTTACGCTCCGGTTCTTGAGAATGAAGTATTGCCATCACGTCAGCAAATTTATTCTGGCATAAAAAATTTAATTGAGTATTAGTTAAAGGCGAGGGCGGAGGCAAAGGCTTTTTTATGGAATACCCCGATTTTATAAATATGTCAGTTTGGAAAAAATCAATTGAACTTATATTTAGAAAATTGAACGCTGATGAAGCTGATCGGACTGATTTTCACAGATTGATCTGCGTGAATCTGCCGAATCTGAGAAATCTACGTTCTATAAAAAATTTATTGGTTACTAGATCAATTAAAAAAGTATTAAATAAACCTTTAGAAATAATTATAAAAAGATTGAGCCTCGAAGGAGTTTCGCGATGGAAATAATCATGCCCAAAATGGGTGAAAGTGTAAACGAAGGAACAATTATCAAATGGCACAAAAAAGTTGGTGACCTGGTCAAGCAGGATGAAATAATTTTTGAAATAAGCACGGATAAAGTTGATACGGAAATACCTTCTCCATCTGAAGGAGTTCTGAAAGAAATAAAAGTTAAAGAAGGAGAAACCGTTGAAGTCGGAACCGTAGTTGCAATAATTGACGGTGAGGGAGAATCTGTAAAAACAGTTGAGTCTGAAAAGCCTGTTGAAGAAAAAATTATTAAGGAAGATAAAGTTGTTGAAAAGAAAACTGCATCTGAAGGATTGATAGAAATTGAAATGCCAAAGATGGGTGAATCTGTTATGGAAGGAACCATTATAAAATGGTATAAGAAAGTTGGCGACAAAATAAAGAAAGACGAAACTATCTTCGAGATAAGCACAGATAAAGTTGACACCGAAATTCCTTCCCCTGCAGAAGGAACACTCGCTGAAGTTTTGATTGGAGAACAGGAAACAGTTACTGTTGGAACTATAGTTGCAAAAATTTCTACTGGCTCTGGAGCGATAAGTTCTACAAAGAAAGAAACCGTTACCGAAAAGAAAGCCGAAGTTTCAGAATCAGTTTCGATGCACGACAATTTTGCGAAAGCAGAAATGGTTGAAAGAGAAAAGATGAAAGGTGAGGGGAGTGGATTTTATTCACCGCTTGTTTTGAGTATTGCGCAAAAAGAAAATGTTAGCTTTGATGAACTAAGAAAATTTAATGGAACCGGATTGCAGGGCAGAGTAACGAAAAAGGATATTTTAGCATACATTGAAAGCAGAGGAAAGCAAAAACCTGCATCAAAACAAGTTGAAGTAAACAAAGAAAGAACCGCTGCACCTGCGCCATCATGTATTCCTTCTGAAGTAAAAACTGTAAGCTATGGATCAGGCATTGAAAGAATTCCGATGGATAATATCCGGCAGAAAATTATGGATCATATGATTGCAAGCCGCGATACTTCTGTCCACGTGATGTCAATGATTGAAGTTGATATGAATCGTGCACATAACTTTATCCAGGAAAAGAAAGATGAGTTTCAACAGAAGTACGGTGTTAAGCTGACTTATATGGCTTTCATTGCTCAAGCTTGTGTCAAGGCAATCAAAGCTCATCCATTAATCAATTCTACGATTGATGGAAATACAATCCTGCAAAAAAGTTATATTAATCTTGGAATTGCAGTTGCCATTGAACCAACGGGATTGATTGTACCAAATATCAAAAGCTCAGAGCAATTAAATCTTATCGGACTCGCAAAAGCAATTAATGATCTCGCATACAAATCAAGAAATAAAAAATTAATACCAGATGATATTTCTGGTGGAACATTCACGATAACAAACTACGGTGTCTTTGGAACTGTTTTCGGAACACCAATTATCAATCAGCCTGAAGTTGCGATTTTGGGTGTTGGAGCAGTAATTAAAAAACCAGTTGTTGTTTCTGCTGCTGGATCAGATTCAATTGCAGTCAGACCTGTAGTGGCGTTAACACTT
>DATIJX010000147.1:0-12577 GCA_035478175.1 Ignavibacteriaceae bacterium | reverse complement strand
TTTATCTCTTGAAGTAACTCGTCCAGATATTGTTCATAGTCCTCAACAGATTTTTTTATGTTACTTAACTCACCGGGAATTTTTATTTGTTTTTTTCTATGCTGGCTGGCGTAAACAACATATTTTGCTTCGAATAAGTTGTTGAATGTTAGAACAAAATCTCCGGCGGCTGAAGAAACTTCGTACGAACCGAAAAATTCTTTCCCAAGCACCAATACCTTCTCCGGAACTTCAATCGTGTTTAAACTTTTTGATATTACAAAATCTATGGGGAAACTTTTTATTCCGGAGAGGGACAGGTCCTTGCTTTTACTGAAGATGAAATCTTTTTCGCTCACTTTTCACTTAACTTGCTTATATAATTTCTTACAATCCTTTTCAAATCATCTTCATCCTTGTACTTTTGAATTGTTAGAAGTGGAGAATCACAGCCGGAAATCATTGATGAGATATTCTGAACTTCAGAATTGCATATTGCGAGCACTGGTATTTTCCTCTGAAAAACGGCATAAGAAATTTCGAAACCAACGCCAAGACTTGGACCCGAGATTTCGGCTATCATAATTTTGCTGCCATCAATCCATTTAAGGTCGCGCTTGTAGGTTTGCTTATCTGTAAGTGGAATAGTGCTGCTAAATTTTCCGCTGAACTCAGACAGGACTGTATGCCCCAGGCTTTCTATATAATCGATTGCTTTAGTGAAAAACTTCTGGTAAGTAGCATCACCCCTGATGGGTCCGGCACAGTAAATAATCATAATTAACTTCTCAAAATTTGTTCGTAATATTCCTCGTAAAGTGGAACTACTTTGGACTTATCAAATTTATTGACTGCTCTCTCTCTGGAATTTTCTGAAAAGAGCTTATATTTTTTTTCATTGCTTAAAAGCTCAAGTGCGTACTTTGCCATCCGGTCAACATCACCAATCTCAGCAATAAAACCTGTCTCATTATGCTTAACTAATTCGGGAAGTCCTCCAACGCTTGAACTGATAACCGGTAAGCCGCAAGCCATAGCTTCAAGAGCTGCAAGACCAAAGCTTTCTGATTGTGAAGGAATCAGAAAAAGATCCGATGATGATAAAATTTCTACTAATCCTTCCTGCTTGCCGAGGAATTTTACCGAATCACCTAAATCCAGTTGTCTTGTTAATCTTTCACACTCTGATCTATCAGGACCATCACCAACAAGAATTAATTTCGATGGAATTTCTTTTTGAACTCTTTCAAATATTCTAATTGTATCAGGCACACGCTTCACTGGTCTGAAGTTGGAAGTGTGCACGAGAATTTTTTCACCCTTTGGCGCAATAGTTTTTCTGAAATCACAGGTACTTTCGGGTTTAAAAAAATTAGTATCAACAAAATTTGGTATTACCCTGATATCGGCTTCAATGGAATAATTCGTGATTGTTTTCTCTTTTAAAAAACGTGAAACAGCAGTTACACCGTCGCTCTTTTCAATGCTGAATTTTACAAGCGGAAGAAAGGACGGCTCCAAACCAACAAGAGTAATATCAGTTCCGTGTAAAGTCGTAAAAATTTTTAAATCTCTGTTACTTTTCAGCATCTCTTTAGCAAGGTAAGCGCTTGTTGCGTGTGGAATAGCATAATGAACATGCAGTAAATCGAGTTTTTCAAATTCAGCAACTTCCACCATTTTACTGGCAAGCGAAAGCGAATAAAGAGGAAATTCAAATAATGGATAGGTGCTTATCTCAACTTCGTGGAAGACAATGTTTTCAACATAATGTGAAAGTCTGAATGGAAGTGCATAACTAATGAAATGAACCTCGTGACCGCGAAGTGCTAATTCTTTTCCTAATTCTGTGGCTATAACTCCACTTCCCCCGTAAGTTGGATAGCAGGTAATTCCGATTTTCATTCATTTATTCCGATGGTATTGGTTCTCATAAACAGGGGCAAATATAACCTAAATTTAATGAAGTAAGAAGCCCCTATTATTTCAATTGTAGTAATCTTAAATCTATATTTACAAAAAAAATTAAAATGAATTTTCTAGTAGTCGGACACTCAGTTGTTGACAATATTATTGATATAGATAGAATATCAATAAAGCCAGGAGGTATATTTTACACTGTAGTTTCATTAATAAGCCAGATAAATTCAGAAGATAAATTATATCTGTGTTCAAGCATTGATAAAGAAAATGAGATGCTATTTGATGATGCTTATAATAGGATAGAAAAAGAATTTCTTATTTATGTTGATTCAATCCCAAAGGTGGAACTGGTTGTAAATGAAGTTGGAGAACGGAAAGAAACGTATTCCCAAACAGCTCAAAATCTTTTATTGCCCACAAATGATTTAAGTCGCTTTGATGGCATTCTGATAAATATGATTTCAGGATACGATGTATCTTTAACTCAACTTAAGCAGCTTAGAAAAAATTATGATGGATTAATTTATTTTGATGTTCATACATTTAGCCGCGGTATTGATAAAAACCTGAACCGAATTTTCCGGCGGATTAACGTTTTTAACGAGTGGGCTGAGTGTATTGATATACTTCAAGCAAATGAATCAGAATTGTTAACTCTTTCAGATCAGAAAGATGAAGCAAGCATAGTTGATGAATTATTTTCTTTTGGAATAAAACAGATAATAATAACCAGAGCTGAAAAAGGTGCTACAGTTTTTTATAGAGAACAAAACTCGGTTAAAAAAATTCACAAGGATGCTTTGAAAACAAATGTTGTTAATAAAGTCGGCTGTGGTGATGTATTTGGGGCAGTATATTTCTACAATTACATTAGAAATAAAAACGTAATTTTAGCGTTAGAGCAAGCAAATTTATTTGCCGGAGTTGCTACAACATATTCTGAAACTAAAGATTATTTTAACCTAAAAAGAGATGCAAGCGAACGGATTAGTAAAAAATAGAATTTTAATTACCGGATCAAACGGAATGTTGGGACAGCGGGCGGTTCAATTTTATTCTTCAAACAAAAATATTGAATTACTGGCTACATCGGTTGAAGAAAAATCAGTCGTTGATTCTGTAGAATATATTTCTTCCGATATCAAGAACAGAGACAGCACCAAAAAAGTAATTCACGACTATTGTCCTGATTTCATTGTTCACACAGCAGCATTTACAAATGTTGACCTCAGTGAGAAGCTCCGTGAAGATGCGTGGAAAATAAACGTGAAGGGTGTTGAATATATCGCTGAAGCTGCAAGAGCAATTGATGCGCATATTATTCATATTTCCACAGATTATATTTTTGATGGGAAGAATGGTCCTTATGATGAAAGTGCTATCCCCGATCCGGTGGGATACTATGGACGAACAAAGCTTGCAAGTGAAAATACTTTGAAGATAAGCGGGACATTCTTTACTATTCTCAGAACGAATGTACTATATGGAATTGCACTTAACAGCAGACCTGATTTTGTTCGTTGGGTTATTAATTCATTGAGTAAAAATGAAAACATCCGGATAGTTAAAGATCAAATTAATAATCCTACTTTTATTGATGACCTGGTTCAGGGAATTAATAAAATTATTGAATTCAGGAAGACCGGTGTTTACAACATTGGTGGAAAAGAATTTTTATCCCGTTACGATTTTACAAATAGAATCGCTGATTATTTCAATCTTAGTAAAAAATTAATTACGCCAATTACTACAGATGAACTTAAGCAACCTGCTCGAAGGCCATTGAAATCAGGTCTATTAATTCTTAAAGCTGAAACTGAATTGGGTTACAAGCCTCACACAATTACAGAATCTCTGGCAGCAATGAAGAAAGAATTAGATCTTTGAGCCTCTCTGAGAAATACGATTACTTTATTTTTGATCTTGATGGGACAATCTACCGCGGAGAACATCTCATTCCCCGGGCGGATGAGGTAATTAACTATCTTAAAGCAATCCAAAAAAAAATTGTATTCGTTTCAAACAAAACTACCGGAACTGCAAAGGATTATTATAATCTCCTGAAAAATTGGGGATTGAACGTCGAGGAAACGGAGATTATCAATTCGACTATCGTGGTTACGAATTACTTAAAACAAAATTTTAACAGTGATAAATTTTTTGCAATAGGTGAAGATTCATTTATTAATGAAATTGAAAAATTCGGTATGAAGTATTCAGAAATTCCCGAAGAGATAAAAATTATTCTCATCACACTTGACCGGACACTTAATTACAATAAACTTGAAATTGCAGCCCGTGCTCTTGAGAAGGGAGCCAGGTTTTTTGCTGCAAATATTGATGATACATGTCCGGTGGATAATGGAGAGGTAATTGATGCAGGCTCAACAATTTCCGCACTTGAAAAAAGAACTCACAGAAAACTCGAGCTTCATTTCGGTAAACCATCGGAGTTTATGTTCAATGAAATTAAAAACCGTCTTCAGTTCATTCCTGCCAAAACACTTTTAATCGGCGACAGGCTCGAGACCGATATTTCTATGGGAAACAGGTTTGGAATTGATACTGCATTAGTTAGCACCGGTGTGAAATATTTCCCGAATGGCACAGGAAACATAGCCCCAACCTACCAACTGGATTCAGTTTTTGACTTGATGGAAAATTTTCGAAAATTAAAATATAGTTAATGCTGTTAGAGAAAAATCAGATAATATATTTAAATAAAAATTATTTAGATTTTGGCAAAAACCTTTGATAAATATCTAAAATATGCCCTTGAAGATCTGCAAAAATTATTTACAGATCCTGCCAACAATAATAAAGTATTTTATTCCCGCCAGCTTGAAATAATTTTTGAAGGCAAATATTTTCACTGGATTACAAATAGAGCTGTACGTGAGTTGATTGAATCCGGTTTTCTTAATACTGAAACCCATACTATTCGAAATAGTGGAGAGATAAATTTAGTTTGGCATAAATCCAGTCGTAATTATAAAAGAAGTGCGAAGAATGTACTGAGTTTGGTAGAGGAATATTCAAATAATTTGATTAGTTATGAAATTGGTTCATATGCAGAAGATAAGGTGCTGGAAGCGTTCGCAATGAATAAATTTTTGCTTGAAGCTCGTGGAGCTAATGAGTTTAAAGGTAATAAATGGATAAGCTCTAATCACGATCTTGATTTTATCTTTTCTAAGGACGGAATCGATTATGGTATCGAAGTAAAAAATATGTTGGGTTATATGGACAAGAATGAATTTGATCTTAAAAGAGATATTTGTCATACATTGAATATCATACCAATTTTTGTTTGTAGAATGTTACCGAAAAATTGGATAGATGAACTTGCTGATTATGGTGGATTTAGCTTGATAATGAAGTATCAATTTTACCCTTATTATCTAAAAGAAATTGCAAAAAAAATCAGAGATGAATTAGGTTTACCTGTTGATAGTCCAAAGAAAATAGAAGATGGTACAATGAAGCGTGTCTTAAATTGGCACAACAAGAATGTTGAAAAGAAAAAGAATCAGCAAAACTGAATTGGTAACTCGTTAATCAATAACAAGTTACCCACACCCCTATGAATACGTAGTGGGTAATCAGTATATAAATCAAATAACTGAATAATAAAAATCAAATTTATAAGGACTTAATATCAATCCTTCTCTCATTTAGCTTTCAACACAACCTTTTCTAAACCGTCGGAGTCTAATTCATTACTTATGGAAAGGACGAAATGCAATTAAGCGATACAGATTTGATAATTCAGGCTCAAAAAGGCGACCAAAGTGCTTTCGAGGAACTCGTCTACCGCTACGACCGGAATGTTCTTTCCATCACAATTAAATACGCTAATAATGAAGATGATGCTAAAGATTTGTACCAGGAAGTATTTATTCGTGTTTACCGCGGATTAAAGAGTTTCAGGTTTCAGAGTGAGTTTTCAACCTGGCTTTTCAGAATAACAACAAATGTTTGCCTTACTTATAAAAGCAGAAGCAAAGAGCATCTGAAAGTTTCAATAGATAAAGATATTGATGATGAAGAAAATGAAATCAGGGAAACAACAGAGTTGGTTTACGATGGACTATCACCAGAAGAAATTTCCTCAGGTGCTGATCTCGGAGAAATTGTGAATGCAGCAGTAGAATCTCTTTCACCAAAACAGAAAATGACATTTGTATTGAAGCACTATGAAGGATATAAGATCAGGGAAATTGCAGAGATGCTGAATTGTAAGGAAGGCACGGTCAAAAAGTATCTCTTTGATGCGACAAAAAATCTGAGAAAAAAATTAAGTCCGGTTTATGCTTAAAGATAAACCAAATTTCGGAGCAACTAATGAAACATAATGAATACAAACAACTGCTTCAGCTTTCTTTGTTCGGTGAGCTGAAATCTGAAGAACAATTAAAGTTGAAAGAACACCTCTTAACTTGCGAAGAGTGCAGGGTTGAGTTAGAAGACCAAAAAAATCTTCTTGAATTAATTTCAGGTAAAAAGAAAGCTGCTGTTGATGAAAAAGTTTTATCTGCTGCACGCTATCAGTTAAGAGGTGCTTTGAGAGCAGAAAGATCAAGCAATAATATTTTGAATTCTATTGCTGATAACATCTTCCAATACTTCACAACACCGTTAAAGTTTACATTTGCAGGTGCAGCTTTATTAATCATTGGTGTTGTAATTGGCGGAATATTTTTTAATAAATCTTCTCAAACTGAATTTACTGGTCAGCAGAACGGTGAAAGTAAATTCTCATCATTAAGTGAAGACATCAGCATTTCTAATGTAAGATTTATCGATTCAGATGCTTCTGATGGAGAAGTCGAGTTTACATTTGAAGCTTCAAAACCTATCCAGCTAAGAGGCAAGGTTACCGATCCGCAAATTCAGAGTGTGCTTACCTATGCGATGCTGAATGAACAAAATCCCGGCTCAAGACTAAATTCAATCAATGCTATGGATGCTGAAACACCAGTGCAATATGATAATGACGTTAAGAATGCTTTGATCACTGTTATTATGACAGATGAAAACCCAGGAGTGAGAAGAGAAGCATTAAAACTAATGAGCAAATTCACCTATGATGAAACTGTTAAGCAGACTCTTCTTTATGTAATCACAAGCGACACTGTTTCGGGTTTAAGAATTGAAGCATTGAATTCACTAATAGAAGCGGGCGGTAAGGGCTATAAATTGAATCAGGAAGAATTAAATCTTTTCAGGAATAAATTACAACGGGATGAAAATCCTTATATCAAATTACGATCAAGAACAATTTTACAGGAGTACAACTAAAATGAAAAAGCAAACCAATCAATTAACAATAATAATATTTTGTTTATTTCTTATCTCGGCAATTATTCCCTCGCTTGCGGTTGATCGGGAGGTGTCATTTAATGTTCAGAAAGGTGATGTGCTTGAGGTTAATATTAAGCATGGAAACATCGTTACCAGTACCTGGGATAAGAATGAAGTGAAAATCATCGCTAAAAATATTGATGAAGATGAGATTAAACTTTTTACAGCCGAACAAAAGTCTGGCAGGGTTGAAGTCAAATTCAAAGGTGAAGATTCAGATAACTTTAATCTGGAATTAACCATTCCGGCTGATTTGATAATTGATTACAAAACTGGCGGCGGTAATGTAACTATCAAGGATGATCTAAGAAATAAAGTTACTATTTCAACGGCTGGCGGTAATATCACTGCTAAAATAATCGGTGGAGAAGCAAACATTACTTCCGCAGGAGGCAATATTAAACTAGCTGATATCAACAATAATGCGAGTATAAGTACAGCAGGTGGTGATATACAGGTTGGTTCAGTAAATGGAAAAGCAGAAATATCAACTGCCGGTGGAAATATCAAGGTTGGTTCTGTTAATAACACAGCAGAAATTTCCACAGCTGGCGGTAACGTGAATGTTGGTACTGTTGGCGGCAGTGCAGATATATCAACTGCCGGCGGCAATGTAAATGTTTCTACTGTTTCCGGCGATGCTGAAATTTCAACGGGTGGAGGTAACATAAAGCTTGATGGCGCAACAGGCAAAGTTGAAGCAAATACCGGTGGTGGAAATATCGAGTTAAAAAATGTAAAAGGATCAATTGAAGCAAACACAGGTGCTGGAAATATTACTGCTGAACTTATACCTGATGGCGCAAATAACAGTCAACTAAATTCTGGAGTTGGCAGCATCACCATTTACATTCCTGAATCTGCTAAAACCACGATAGTTGCAACAGCCAGCGATTTTAAGTGGGGAGAGTCTGCAAAAGATTCAGATAGTATTAAGTCGGAATTCGAATCATACAATGTTTCTCAAATCCGTAAGGGAAATACCTTCGAATCAATTTATAAGCTGAATGGCGGCGGCAGCAGGATTGAGCTGAATGTTGGTATGGGGAATATCAATATTAAAAAATTAAAATAGCACCATATCATCAGATATAGCCGTTCATTTAAATACTGAATTGTGTTTGAAAATTATTCATCAATTTTGCCAGTGGATAATTAAAACAGGATGCAGGTTACTAGCCATCTCCTGCATCCTAAATGATATCAAAACATGTTTATCAATTGCGGAAACCGTGTTTAAAAATTCCGGATTCAAAAAAAATAAATGATGAACAAAATTTTACTTTTAATATTTCTCCTTGTCCCAATCTCAAATATTTTTCCTTCCCGGGATACACTCCAGATAAGAAACAGCGATGTAGTGCTTTATGCCGAGAAGATAATTTCTCCAATTGAGCTCGATGGCATATTGAATGAACCTATATGGCATAATGGAAGCAGGTTTGAGAATTTTATACAACGAGATCCAAACGAAGGTGCACCTGCAAGTGAAAGAACAATATTCAAATTAGCCTACGATGAAAAATATTTATACCTCGGTGCGATTATGTATGACTCAGCTCCGGATTCAATTATTGCAAGGTTAACCAGACGAGATGAAGAGGTGGACGCTGATAACATAGTCTTGTGTCTTGATCCTTATAATGATAAGCGAAGCGGTTACTATTTTGGTTTGAATGCAGCCGGGACACAATTGGATGGTGTGCTGTATAATGATTCCTGGGATGATGATTCCTGGGATGGTGTTTGGGAAGGTAAAGTTCATAGAAATGGTGAAGGCTGGTCAGCGGAAATGAGAATTCCTTTTTCTCAAATGAGATTTAATCAATCTGACAGTATGGTCTGGGGAATTAATTTCAGAAGAGTTGTTGCCCGAAAAAATGAAGAAGCATTTATGGTATTTATACCGAAGCATGAAAGCGGGTTTGTTTCCCACTTTGCTAACTTAAAAGGATTTGAAAATATTTCAGGCGGAGGTCAGCTTGAAATATTACCATATATAACCGGCAAAGCTGAATATTTACAGTTTGAAGAAGGTGATCCTTTCCATGATGGAAAAAATTATGTTTCGGGAGTGGGAGCTGATCTTAAAATGGGAGTCGGCTCAAATCTGAATCTCAACGCAACCATTAATCCTGATTTCGGTCAGGTAGAAATTGACCCTGCAGTAATAAATCTTAGTGATGTTGAAACATTCTTTGAAGAGAAAAGACCATTCTTTATAGAGGGTTCAAAAATTTTCAATTTTGGTTACGGAGGTGCAAGAAATTACTGGGGCTTTAACTGGGGCAGCCCTGATTTTTTTTACAGCAGAAGAATTGGAAGACAACCACAAGGCAGCTTGCCGGGTAATGTTGATTACTATGATTATCCGACAGGAACACACATACTTGCAGCAGGAAAACTTACAGGGAAACTGGGTGATAGCTGGAACGTGGGAACAATTCAGAATGTAACTCAAAGGGAGTATGCTAAGATTTCCAGCAATGGAGTTCAATCAGAAACTGAAGTTGAACCGCTTGCTTATTATGGAATATTCAGAGCTCAAAATGAATTTAGTGGAGGTCAGCAGGGTTTGGGCTTTATGTCCACTTTGGCAATTAGAGATTTTAAGGATGAGAGACTTCGTGATGAAATAAATAAAGATGCAATTACATTTGGTATGGATGGATGGACATTTTTAGATGAATCAAAAACCTGGGTGGTTGCCGGATGGGCTGGTGCGAGCTATGTTAACGCTAACGAGAAGCAAATACTAAATCTTCAAAGAAGTTCGAGACATTATTTCCAAAGACCCGATGCAAATCATGTCGAAGTTGATAGCTTTGCAACCTCATTAACCGGCTATGCAGGAAGAGTTTATCTCAATAAACAGAAAGGAAACTTTTTTGTAAATACGGCATTCGGTTTTATCACTCCTTCATTTGATGTAAATGATCTCGGATTTTTTTACAGAGCAGATATCATCAACTGGCATGCTGGTGCAGGATACTACTGGAGCGATCCGACTGATATTTACAGGTATCTTGAGCTGGGTGCAGCGGTCTTTCAGAATCACGACTTTGGAGGCAATAAAACCTGGGAGGGAATTTTCCATTTTGGTTCAATGCAGTTTCCGAATTACTACTACGCAAACTGGAATCTTGCATATTACGCAGAAACATTTAACAACAATAGAACACGCGGCGGTCCGTTAACTTTAAATCCTGCAGGATACCAGGCATCACTAAATGTTTCATCCGATAGCAGGAAAGATTGGGTTTTTGGAATCGGTGGGGGAACCAGCGAGTCAGGTCCTTCTTATGATTGGTTTGCAGAAGCAGAACTTGAACTTCGGTTACTGCCAAATATTTCTTTCGTTTTTAATCCTCAGTATATAAGAGAATTTTCTTATGCTCAATACGTTGATACTTATACTGATCATACAGCAGCGAATACTTATGGCAGCAGATATGTTTATGGGGAATTAGATCAGAAAACTTTATCAGCAAGCATCAGATTGAACTGGACATTCACACCAAAGTTAAGCTTGCAGTTATATGTTCAACCATTAATTGCAGCCGGTGATTATAATAATTATAAAGAGCTTAAAGCACCAAGCACCTATGATTTTATTAAATATGGTGAGGAAGGTTCAACCTTTGATCCCGAAACAAACATCGCCGACCCCGATGGCGAAGGTCCGGCACAACCGATAGAAATTGGCAATCCTGATTTCAATGTAAAATCTCTGAGAGGAAACGCAGTTTTGCGATGGGAATATTTACCTGGCAGCGTAATTTATTTTGTATGGACTCAAACCAGATCAGAAGCTGAGGAAATTGGTGATTTCAAGTTTGAAGATTCTATGACAAGAATGTTTGCCGCAGAACCCGATAATATATTTATGATAAAAGTTACCTACTGGTTGAATTTTTAGAAGGTTGAGGTATAGAGGTATAGAGGTATAAGGGTATAGGGGATATAGGGGATATAAGGGTATAAGTGAACTGCAACAAATTCAAAAGTAAAAAGTAAAAATTCAAAAAAATAACGCAAACATTAAAATACCATATGCCATAATACCCTTATCCCTCTCCAACTCTGTGGCATAACACCTCACTTATCCCTAACTTTGAACTGTTAATTGTGAATTTTTCATTTTTCATTTTTAATTGAATTTGCCCACGTAGCTCAGTCCGTCTTCTCCGCCAGAGGCGGATTCGCCGGGACTGACAAGAAAAATTAGCGTGGATGTTGTTCATTTTTAATTTTACATTTTTAATTGGAATTGCCCACGTAGCTCAGCTGGATAGAGCAACGGTTTCCTAAACCGTAGGTCACGTGTTCGAATCACGTCGTGGGTACAACAGAACCATCTTTCTATTCTTATTTAAACCAATTGGCTAGTTCTTTTACGGAAGGAGAGGCAAGAAGTATTTTTCTCTCTTTATTTATAAGAAACATTGTAGGAGTAGCGTACAGGTAATAATCTATGGCTGCTGTCCCATCCCAGCCTTCTAAATCTGAAACATTGAGCCAATCTAAATTTTTATTCCGGACAAAATTCAGCCAATCTGTTTTTGAGGTATCAATTGATATTGCCAGCACTTCAAACTTTTTTTCTTTCTGTTTTTTATAGAGGTCATAAATTTCAGGAAGCAAAGTTTGACAGTGTGGGCACCAGCTTGCATAAAAAATTATCAGGATCTGGCTAGTCTTAATTTTATTTAATTCAATTTCTGAACCTGATGAATCAGGCAAGAGTATGTTCGGCACAGAATTGCCAACTTTGAAATTTTTAGATTGTTGTATTCTTCTATCCAGTGCACTTGTAAGCTTTTGATCAAGACATAAATCATCTTTAATAACATAATTCTCAACTATGTAATTGAGAACATTATCAAATCCGAATTTCTTAAAACCGTCAAGCAGATATTCAACGATATGCGTGTAAACAATCTCGTTTACTTTTGCTTTATTAAGAATTGAATCTACCGGACTCATAAATTCTTTCTCGAGCAATTCAAGAGGCAGCTGAGGATTTCGATAATAAGTAAGGTACTCAATAGTTTTATTTGTAAAAGCATCTGAGTATATCAGACCGTCATCATTAAAATTAACATTATCGAGTGAATGCGTTTTCAGATACAACAACTGTTCATCGAATGGAACTTCAGATTCAACAACTGGCAGTTGTGCTGACCTAACATATCTCGCAATAAATGAATTTGGATTTATTTGAGCAGTTACATTTACAAAGTATAAATATTCTTCCTGAACCTGGTTGAGTTTTTCTTTCGTAGTTTGATAATAATCATCTTCTATGGGA
>DATIJX010000146.1:0-3857 GCA_035478175.1 Ignavibacteriaceae bacterium | reverse complement strand
GTAGAGACGAGGCATGCCTCGTCTCTACATTTGGGATGGTGAATTTTATTTTCGTGCTTGGGTTGAATGGGTTAGGATAATTCTGCTCAAGTTTAAAATTATTTAATTCTGCCACTGGCTCATCGGCAGATAAAACTATCGGATATCCAAAATTATTTTCATACAATTCCTGAATATCATCAGATAATTCTTTAGCTGCATTTACGGAATTTAGTGCATCACTGTCAGTTCCTATAATGTATGCAATCATAACATCCTTAACTTGATCAGTCTCTAAGGTGAATGACTTAAGACTAAGCATTGCGTGATTTTCTGTAGAATATTTATTTAACCAACCAACATTTGCGACAGGATCGCCTGAATACCAGTAATATGGATTTATTGTGTGGCAGTCTATTCCTCCTCGTACTTCTCCATAAGGATAAGTACAAGGATCCGCTTCAGCGCCTCTTCTCTGTAAACCATTAAGATAATTCCTTGCCTCGACAGGATTCCATGGTTCACCCTGTCCAACATCTCCGTCTGCATAAGTTACTCCTGCTTTCATTTTCAGATTAGTGGCACCAATGTAAACCTGTACTCCCAATGGTCCGCTAAATGTATATGCTGTATCATAAGGAAAATCAATTCCATTTTCAAAAGTTCCATTTCCATTGTAGTCATGAAAACTTACACCCGGTACATAACTTACCGGGCCTGCTAGGAAATCAACTAAGAAAGTAAGAGGAGTCATTCCGGGGAAAAAACAAGTGCTGTCACCGTAACAGTAGTGTGCATTCCTTCCAATATCCGTTCCACCTAAATTGTTTACGATATTACCGATATCAGCATCATAAGCATGACCGAAAATTATATCATCAAGTTTTGAAACGACTGTACCTGTATTTACAATTTTATATCTGATAAAGATCGTGTTTGCAAGAGGAAGCTGATCAGTTTCAAAAGCAAAAATTGTTTGCTTAATTTCTATCCCTAATGGTTCACCAGCCCATCTCCTCTCTTCAATCGGAACTCCATCAGAATACGAACACCAGTAGGTCTCATCACCTAATATATCGGGTTTGTCTTCGTCAGGATCCCATTGGTTGTTGCCATTCAAATCAACAGGATTATAAATGCCATCTCCATCACCGTCATAGAAATCTGCACCGAGAGCAACGGCGTCTATCCAATCCTGCCAGCTTTGTCCGAACGCAGGGTCATCACTTCTCAATTTATAAATCGCAGAGCGAGGATCTTCAGGATTAATATTCACTGTTCCTGATTGGTAATCCTGAACGAATACATTTGGCATTACTCCGTTTGTCCAGACAGAATCACGAATACCGCTCAAAAAAAATCCTCCGGAATAAAGTACGCCTTCCCCATCAAAATGACCACCACTACCGAATGGCGGAATATTAACATCTGCAATTACTCCTTCCCTGTTAAAAGGAAGGTAAATATCATTTACCTTTATGTAGGCTGCTGAACCAACGTTCTGACTGAAAGTCCCTGAATAGCTAATCAGGAAAATCAGGAAGAACCAGAAAAGAATTTCTTTTTTTAAGACTGTCGTTTTCATTTCTTTCTCCTTTTATTTTATTAATACCATTTTCTTTGTTTGGATCATTGCTAGTCCTGAATTTATTTCAGGACCTCCAACAGTTAATTGATAAAAATATACACCACTTGGGAGACTCCGGCCTTCGCCGGAATGACTATTGAACTCAACTTCATATTCACCGGGTAAAAGTTCTTCGTTTACTAATGTTGCTACTTCGTTGCCCAGTATATCGTGTACCTTTAGAGTCACAAATCCGAAATCGGAAATCCGAAACCCTATATTGGTGCTTGGGTTAAATGGGTTCGGATAGTTTTGCTCAAGCATAAAGCTTGAGACTACCCGTAGTTCATTTTCTACCGAAACAATCGGATATCCAAAGTTGTTTTCATAAAAAGTTTGGACAGCATCTGAAATCGTTCTTACTGCTACAATACCTCCAAGTGGTGTTGTGCTTCTGTCAATTTCATATCCAATCAATACTTCTACTTCTTGATTTTTTACTAAAGTAAATGGGCCTGCAGATCCGACACCTCGAACATCTCGGTTTTGATTGCATATCCAACCTACTCCATTGGGTCCAGCAATTGGATCACCTGAAACCCAGTAATATGGATTAACATTAGCACAAGGAACACCTCCTCGGACTTCCCCCCAAGGCCAGGTACAAGGATTTACAACTTGACCAGTTCTATTCAGACCATACATATAATTTCTTGCTTCAGTAACATTAGCGGGTTCTCGCATTTCTAAGACACCACCAAGATTAAATACAGCTGAATTCATCTCCAGATTTTTTGCACCCGGAAAAATTGTAATACCAATTGGTCCCAGATAGTTTACTGCTGTATCCAATGGTGTATCTATTCCATTTTCATAAATATTATTTCCGTTAAGATCTATGAAAGTAACTCCCGGAATGTAAGAGCGAGGTCCAGTGAGCAAATCCATCATAAATGACGGCACCTGGTTTCCATATTGAGCATCAGATCCATTACCATAAAAATATGCACCTTGTCGAACAGTATCGCAGCCATAAACATCATCCGTTGCATCACCAATATCAGCATCAGCCCACATACTGAAGTAAACATCTTTTAAAGTATCAGCGACTGTTCCGGTGTTTTTAATTCTATAGCGAACGAATACTGCATTACCTGTTGCACCTGCAGAAGCTTCAGCAAAAATTGTTTGTCTTATTTCAATCCCCTGAGGTTCTGACTGCCATCTCCGAATGTTTGCAGGAAGTCCATCGTTAAAAACACACCAGTAGGTTTCATCAAGAATTAAATCTGGTTTGTCTTCATCAGGATCCCACTGATTGTTTCCGTTGAGATCAACAGGATTGTATATACCATCTCCGTTGCCATCATAAAAATCTGCACCGAGATCGACAGCATCAAACCAGTCCTGCCAGCTTTGCCCGAAGGGTACATCTGCAGAAGTGAGTTTGTAGATTCCTGCTAGCGGATCGTTTGGATCCATCCCGACAGTCCCCGCCAGGTAATCTTCCACTAGTGAAGCAGATGCGGCTCCGTTTGCCCAAAGAGAATCATTTGAGTATCCACTTAACCAGAAACCCGATGAGAACAAAAAAGTCCCTCCGGCAAATTGACCGGTTGAACCAAGCGGTGGAACATTTACATCTGCTATGATTCCTTTATTGTTGAATGGAAGGTAAATATCATTTACCTGAATGTAAGTAGCTGGACCAACGTTCTGGCTGAAAGTCCCTGAATAGCTAATCAGGAAAATCAGGAAGAACCAGAAAAGAATTTCTTTTTTGAAAACTAAAGTTTTCATTTCTTCCTCCGTTTGTTTGTTAATAAATATTTAATAATTACTCTTATCTCAATAAGACCATCTTCTTACTTGTTATGAAGTCATTTACTCTTAACTGATAGATGTAAACTCCGCTTGCCAGTCCTGCTGAGCTGAACGTTTCTTCATACCTATCAGCTCTCTTAAATTCATTAAGGATGGTTTTTACTTTCTGTCCAAGAATATCGAATACTTCTATCGTTACTACTCCATCCTGCGGGAGTTCATATCTTATCGTAGTGGTTGGGTTGAATGGATTCGGATAGTTCTGGTATAGCATATAACTGTTTACGGGATTTGTTGCTGATGGTGGTGTGTAAGTCATTGAAGCAAAGTTGCTCTTGTATTCCTGTATTGCTCTCTGAACATTCTCTCTTGCAACTGTAACAGAATTTAATGGGTCATTTCCTCTACCAATTACATAAGCGATAATTATTTCCTGCGTCTTATCTTTTTCTAAAAGGAATGGGCCTGTGCTGATTAGATTTCTATG
>DATIJX010000145.1:0-8438 GCA_035478175.1 Ignavibacteriaceae bacterium | reverse complement strand
GATAGTAGCAGATGATAAGCAGTTAAGCACAAAAGTTAAAAAAAATTTTCTCGATGAGCAGAATGAAATATTTCTTAGTATTGCCAGCTTATGGGAAATAGCAATAAAAGTTAGTCTTGATAGGTTGGAGCTTGGTCAATCCTTAAGTGAATTTTATTTCAAGCATGTTATCGGAAACAAAATTCGTTTACTTGATATAAAAGTAGAACATCTCGCAGTTTTAGAGAATCTTGAATATCATCATCGCAATCCGTTTGACAGAATTCTGATAGCACAATGTCTTGTTGAAAAGATGTCTATTATTAGTAAAGATAAAACTTTTAGTAACTATTCGATAAAGAGGATTTGGTAAGAACTTTCACTCATTATTTCTCTTTTGATGCACACATGCATTCGTGCAGCCATCCAATCATTCACCCATTCACCCATTCACTCTTTTTATTATTTATATTTACACTAAGTAAATTTTAAATGAATAAATGCGTACCTGGCTAAAAGTTACAATCGGAATTGTAGTTTCACTGATAATCATCTTCATTGTAGGTGGTTATATATTTTATAATTCTCTCACCGAATCACTTCCTGCATATGAGGGTGAGTTAAACATCCCTTCGCTCAAATCAGAAGTTAAAATATATTTTGATAGTCTTGCTGTTCCATACATCTTTGCGGAGAATGATGAAGATGCTGCATTTACTCTCGGTTACCTTCACGCTCGTGAAAGAATGTTTTCGATGGATATGATTCGTCGAGCAGGCGAGGGAAGATTGAGTGAAATATTTGGAGTGGAAACACTGCCGTTTGATAAAATGTTCAGAACGGTTGGATTAAGCAGAACAGCAAAGATGATAAAAGAAAAAATGAATCCTGAAGGATTAAAATTACTAGAAGCATATTCACGTGGAGTTAATTTCTATGTTGAAGAAAAAAAGAACAAATATCCTGTCGAGTTTGACATACTCGGGTATCAGCCTGAGGAGTGGAAACCTGAACACAGCATAATCGTTATAAGGATGATGGCTTGGGAACTTAATCTCGGCTGGTGGACAGATTTAGCTTTCACTGAACTCGTGCAGAAACTCGGTGAGGAAAAAGTAAAAGAAATACTGCCTGACTATCCTGAAAATGCACCGACAATTATTCCACCTGAATTAAAAAACTTTTCACAGATCAACACTAACTTCATTGAGACGGACAAATCTTTCAGAAAATTTATTGGAATGACGGGAACACATCTTGGTTCAAATAACTGGGTTGTTAACTCACAAATGTCTTCTTCAGGTAAACCGATAATAGCAAACGATCCTCATCTCGCTTACAGGGCTCCGGGAATCTGGTATGCTGCAGTTATTAAATCACCCAACCTGCCTGACGGCAAGGCAGGTTGGAATGCAGCTGGAGTTACTTTGCCGGGAGTTCCGGGAATTGTAATCGGAAAGAATGATAATATTTCATGGACTTTAACAAACATAATGACAGATGAAACCGATTTTTATTTTGAAACTCTCGATTCATCCCGAACAAAATATTTGCTCGACGGAAGCTGGAAAGATTTAATTATAGTTGAAGATACAATCGAAACACGCGACGGAATCAGAGAGCCGATTGAAATAAAATACACACATCGCGGACCAATTATCTCAAACATTCATCCCTACAATTTTATTTATAATCAGGATGAATCGGCTTATCCGCCGATCAGTATGCGCTGGCTCGGAAATGAATTCAGCGATGAGATGGATGCTTTTCTGAAAGTTAACAAAGCAAAGAACTGGGGCGAGTTCAAATCAGCAGTTGAGAAGTTCAATATTCCCGGACAAAATTTTGTTTATGCTGACCGTGAAGGAAATATCGGTTATGTTTTTGGCGGAGCACTTCCGATCAGACCAAATAATGCAACTACATTTGTATTTGATGGTTCGGATTCAAAGAATGATTGGCGAGGATTTGTTCCGAGAAATGAACTCCCATTTCTTTTAAATCCACCCGCAAATTTTATAGCTACGGCAAACAACAAAGTGATAAAAGATTTCAAATATCATATAACAAATCTGTGGGAACCTTCTTCACGAATTGAAAGAATAACTGAACTGCTACAATCAAAAGGCAAACACTCAGTTGAAGATTATATGAAATACCAGGAAGATATTTATTCGCCCTATGCAAAAAGTATTGTGCCTTACATCTTATATGCTTTTGAGAATGCGGAGGTGAAAGATAAAAACCTGGAGAAATCACTTCAGCTTTTACGTGAATGGAATTTCGAGATGGATAAATATCTTCACGCACCAGCGATCTTTTTAACTTTCTTTGACAAGCTGATGAAGAACATTTACCTGGATGAGATGGGCGAAGATCTTTTCAACCAGTATGTATTTCTTGCAAATGTTCCTTATAGAAATGTTCTTGAATTATTAAAGAAGCCATTTTCGCCGTGGTATAATGATGTAAAGAAGAATGAAAGATATATTCGGGATGATATAATCCGTCAAAGCTTAAACGACGCTCTCGATGAACTTGAAAATAAATTTGGTAAAGATGTTAAAGACTGGCAGTGGGGAAAACTTCATACCGTCACTTTCAAACACGCATTCAGCGGGGCTTCAGGCTTACTCGATGGTGTGATAAATATTGGTCCTTATGAAATTAGCGGCGATGGAACAACGATCTTCAACACAGAATACGCATTCTCAAAAAGTATTGAAGAATTTCCTCTTTTCAGGCACGATCCTTTTGATTGTGAACTTGGACCTTCAATGAGATTTATTTATGATTTTGCAAAGCCGAATGAGTTTTATCTGATTCTTACTACAGGTCAGTCAGGAAATATTTTCAGCGATCATTATAAGGATCAGACAGAGCTTTTTCTTAACGGAAGTTATATGAAAATAAGAACGGATGAGGAAGCTATTAGAAATGAAGGGAATAAATTGTTAAGAATTTTACCTTGAGTTAAGTTGGTATTAAGATATGCCAGATTTGTCAAATCTGGCATATCTATAAAAAAGATAATAATTACTTTAGCAGAATTAATTTCTTCGTTGATATAAAATCACCTGAAGTAAGTGTGTAGAAATAAATTCCACTTGCAAACCCGGAAGCATCCCAGTTTACTTCATAGCTTCCCGGCTGCTGCTGTGCATTTACCAGTGACACTACTTCTCTTCCAAGAATATCATATACTGCAAGCTTCACATCCTGTGCTTTTACAATATCATACTTTATCGTTGTAACCGGGTTAAATGGATTTGGATAATTCTGATAAAGCTTATACTCAGCAGGGATAATTGTTTCGTTATTTTCCTGAGAACCTGATGAACCCAGTTTTGCAATTAAATCGCCGATTTTATTTCCGTATTCATCCAGTGAAGTTGAAACGTATTTGCCTGAGTATTTACCCAAATTTCCACCACCGCCATTTGCCAGCATTGCTGCTGTAATTGCATCAATCTCTGCATAGATTGCTTCTTCCTCTCCCGGATTCTGAATTATTATATCCTCAAATCTGCCTATCGCTGTTTCAAATTCTTCCTTCCCGATATAACATAAAGTATTCAGGTTTTCTATAATCTTTAAAAGCAAGCTGTCTGAAACATTACTAACATAGCTATTATAGAATGTCTGAAGTTCTGAATAATTATTGTAGTCGGCATTTTGGATACTTAGAATGTTTAATAACTGCGAGCCTGCTACTGAAGTTTGAATACTATCGGGATAATCCTCTATGATATTTTTATATGCAATTGATGCATTGCTGAAATCACCTTCAAGGTAATACTTATCTGCCAGTGCAAACTCTTCATCTAAGTTGGAAAAATCCTCAGCAGAGTATAATGGATATAAAGTATCAACTGCTACTAATCCGTCTAATTCATTATATGAATTAACAATTAATGTACAGGGCTGCATAATAGGAACCGGACAATTATCTGCACCAGTTGGTATATAAGTGACATCAAGACTTCCAAATCTTCGACTGCTTATTTCATTGAAACCCCACCAATTATAGCGTGCCATTATCTGTTCTTCCTGACTTGAAGTTCCGTTCATCAGTAATTGTGTATGATAAAGTGGAGGAATTTCTGCTCGGTCATCTACAATTTTATTGTTACCTATGTCCATTAAAATATATGAATTAGAAAGAAAGATTTCTGAACCGTCATCTCCGACTTCCATAGGTATTTGAGTATACCCGCCATTGTCAGAAACTTCATTACAACCGGACAATGCGTAGTAATATGGAGGACAGCCAGGTGTTTGAGAAACACCGAGGAATAATCTTAGATCAGGAATTGAACCGACAGAAGCATAAATACCATTTACATTATTGAACAGTAGCTGATTTTCACCAACCTTTGGTGCTGAGTTGGCTATTGAAATTCCACGCTTAAATCCATTGATCACGTTCTGCCTGATATATCCATTTGAATTGTTAAAGAAAATTCCTGAGTTAAGTGCCTGACTTGAAAACAAATTGTTACCAATTATATGCGCATCAGAGACCTGAATTGCACTTATACCAAGTTGTACATCTGAAAAAGTATTTGAATGAATAATCAGGCTGTTTACTGATGAAACAAGTACGCCGTAATCAGTATTTTGAAAGATGTTGGTGTAAATTTTGGTCGTAGTAGCAATTGGACCGAATATATTAATGCAATAACTGCCACAGTTATCGAAAGTTGAATTATAAACTTCCAGCTTTTGAGTGTTTGAACCAACGCTGATTGCGTTACCTGTTATATTCTCAAAATTACAATGATTAACAATGATAGTATTAGCTGCATGGAATGTTGAAATTCCTGTTGATGCATTTTTTACCTGACAATAGTCGAGATTCAATGTCCCTCCATTTCTAACAGTAATCCCGCTTATTTGGTTATCCCAAAAATTCAGTATAATCTTCTGTGATTGTGTACCTTGTGCTATTAATGTTCCATTAACAATTAATTTCGACCCGTTGAAGAAGTGTAATTCTGTTCCCGCAGTGATTGTTAAAGTTACACCGGCTGAAATTGTTAGGTCAGAGATGAAGCCCCACTTTCCTTTAGGAAGTGTGGCATTTTCAGTTATTGTATTTGCTTCATCTCCAATAATAATATCAGCTTTAACATATTGTCCGTCTAATCTTAAGTTCTTCATTCTTAAACCAGAGGGAGTGATACGTCCCCAATTAAATTGTGTTCCCCATGCGTTTGCGTTACTGTTTGGATTACTTAACATGGAAAACTCTTGTGGACTTAGTGGATTAAAAAAGCACGTTTCACTTCCTACTCGCCAATCAGGATAAGTTGACTGCCATTCATAATTACCTGAATCAAATTTTTGCCACAAATATGAATATTTGACTTCTAAACTATCAAATCCATATAGTGGATTTTCATTGTCAGAGCGAATCGCTCGTCTGTCATATGGTGCATTAAGCGTATCTGCCCGATCTTGTATCCAGTCCCATTTACCGTGCGCTGACTGTATGTTAATTGGAAAAGTATATCTTATATTCCAGTTACCCCAAGGCCGCGTGTGCCAAATTAAAATGCCTTTATGTTCTCCTGTTTGAGATTTAGGTATTGGCCAATTACTTTGCCACCTGATTGATGCAGGTTTTGTATAATAGCTTAAGTAAAATTTTTGATCATGAAGGATAAAGAAAAATCGAGGTGAATGAGCATAATTTGGTAACGCATAAAAATTAGTATTACTTGTCAGGTCAAAATCTGAAAATGTTATTGTTGTATTAGCAGTAATTGGCTCTGGTGAAACCCAGCCTTTGCTGATTCTCAACACAGGGTTATATAAAGAAACTCTGCCATTAAAACCCCCGCCAGCCATCGGACAAAATTGTCCTAATGCATAGTGCAATTTTGTTAAATACATATCAGGAAAATCAAAAAGTGCGTGACCTAGTTCGTGAACTGTTATTCCAGTTAAAACTTCTACGTTAGTTGCTCCATCCCATTTTCGTTCTATAATGGATCTATGACCCTCGTAGTTAGCACTACCATATCCATTACCGTCTATTTTTACTGGTTGACCACCGGGAGTTAAGTCATTTGTTGTGTACTCCTCATCAATAGATAATCCTGGAGTCCCAGTAGACATTCCACCTTCTCTGAATCTGATTAGAACAAAAGCAAGGAAATCAACTATTCCATCATTATCTGTGTCATAGTTATTAAAGTCATATATTGCATCAGCCTGTGCCAAAACATTTCTTACCATCCATGGTTGCACCACAAAGCTCGTATCCATCCCAGGTGAGGGTGTGGGTGGCTGCAATAATATTGTATCTGGTAATTCAAAAACTGTTGCTATTCCTGCTCCCGGATCAATACTTTCTACCAAGAAATCCAACACATTGACCGAATAATTTTCGAATGTTGCTTTGTTAAAATAATCTTCTAAATTATCCTTTAATGGTGATAGGAATTGAGCAATATCTACGATTTTGGATTGCCCCTGTTCCACACAAAGTACAATTACCATATTAGTTGTTCCTGTAAAGGGTATTCCAGGATAATCCTGAATTATAGAGTCCTCAGTTGTGTAAAAACATTTAAAATCAAGTGTGTCAATTTGTGCAAAATGTAATGATGTAAGTACACAGCACATAAAAAAAATGATTATCTTTTTCATTAAAATCTCTCCCTGTATTAGTTGAAAAAAATTATTTAATATAAATTATTTTTTGAGCCAATTGCTGCTCTTTGGTTCTAAGTGAAACTATATAAGTTCCACTGCTTAGTTTTAATTCTTTTGCGTCAATTGTTATTTCATATTCTCCTTCATTTTTTGCTGAATCAGCTAAATCAGCAATCTTTTGGCCTAACATATCATACAACGACACTCTAATATCAGTAGATTTATGAATTCTGTATTTTATCTTTGTCATCGGGTTAAACGGATTTGGATATGCAGGCAACAGTTCTATTTTCTGAGGAATTATTCCTTCCTTCTCTCTTTCTACATTTACTGGGTTACCATTCTCATCTATGAGCATAATACTTTCATATATCGTTGTTTGTCCATCGTAAGTTGCCATTAAGTACATCTTTTTTCCGTCTGTTGTTAGCATAGGAAATCCTTCGAGTCTGTCTACGTAGTTCCCAGCAAAGTATTGTGTGTCTGCATACAGACAAAAATTTAAGATGTATGGTATTGTATACCCCCGTGGATTAGAAGTGTCTTTATAACTTACATTAATATCATAATTCAGGTACGACTGTCCTCCGATAGTAGTATCTGATCTAGTACCAGTATCATAAACCTTCTTAAAATCTGGCGTAACATAAATCCCATAATCAGAAGCAAACAACAAAGTTGGTGTTGGCCATCCAACTGCTGGGCCCCACGTTTGGGTTTCATTGTTCCAATAAGAGATACGGGATTGTGTACCTCTTAAAAAAATAAGTGTTGTGTCGTTTGGTAATGCCGCACTAAATTCTGCGTTTTCCGGTGTGTTTACTCCAGGTCCACAATTGACTGCCACACCCCAATCATTTACAGTACTATCCCAATCACTGTAGTATAGATCCCATCCACTGAGATAAAACCAACTAAAGAAAATACGCTTTCCATTCGGTGATATTGTTGGCCATCTAGCTAAATGTTGGTTAATGTGGCTGGGTAAGAAGGTTGGTTCAGCCCATCCAGTGTCAGCCCATTCAGTAAAAGCAATACCATCAAAATACAATTTCTGTTTATCAAAACTGATCGATGGGCTCTCTGATCTAACCTGCCATTCACTAATCGCTATTACTTTTTCTGGAATGCTCCAAACTTCAGGCGCTAATGGGTATTGTGCGTTTAGTTTAACTGTTGTTAATATTATAATTGATAAAATTAATTTCTTCATTTTGTCACCATTAAAAAAAATTAGAAAATATTATTGAGCTTTCTCAAGCTACGTAAAACCAGTTGGATAAAATTTTGTGGAGAAGTAATGTTGTGTGAAAGGTGGATGAACATTAAATTGGCACAAAAAAATTGTGGGAGAGGAAATCAAAATGTCTTCCTCCCACAGAGAGAGAGAGAGCTAATCCGCCGTGGCGGAGTGCCAAGAAAATATTCATCAGGTATTAATCCCGAATTAATTTCAATAGGAACTTAGGAAATGAATTTGGGAAAGTCAATAGATACTATAAATACTATTTGAAAAAACTTGGCAAAATAGATTCTAACAAATCAAGTTGTAATTAAGGATTTTTCTATCGGAAATAATTCACTTCCAATCAATCCACAATTATTATTAACTTTGTCTATATTTGCAGCAAATGATTTGTTCAACAACAAGAGTTTAAATGAAAGTAATAGAGCATTTAGAGAAGGCGAAAGAACCTCTAATAAGTTTTGAGTTGATTCCACCAAAACGTGGTGGAGATATTACTGATATTTTACAAGTATTGGATGGCATTATAAAATTCAGACCACCGTTTATT
>DATIJX010000144.1:0-8015 GCA_035478175.1 Ignavibacteriaceae bacterium | reverse complement strand
AGGCGCACCGTTTACCAATAATGGAACAGTAAATGTACAGAGTGGAGAAATGCAGTCATCAGGTGGAATAACAGGCAGCGGATCATTTGTAATTGCAGAAGGAAGGAAGTTCAGAATCACAAGTGGTACAAGTACAATTGGCGGAAACAGTATAAGTGGAAGCGGAACATTTGAAATACAATCAGCCACGTTAAACTTAAGCGGCAGTGCAGTAACAGTAGCATCAGGAACAACATTTCTACAAACATCAGGAACAATTGATGGAGATGGTTCATTGATAATTAATGGAACTTTCAATTGGGTAAGCAGCACCCAGGCGGGCACAGGCACAACAACGATAACCTCGACAGGCACAGGAATTATGACGACAGCGAATGGAAAAGCACTATCAAGAACATTAGTGATAGAAGGATTGCTGGAATTTCAGAGTTCGGGTCCATTAAGTTTCTCAACAGGAGCTCAGGTAATAAATAATGGGACAATAGATTTTCAGGCGAATGTAAGCCTTGGAAATATAAATGGAACAATAGTAAACAATGGAACATTGCTCAACAGTTCAGCAACCGGTGGAGGAATATTAGGCGCACCGTTTACAAATAATGGATTGATTCAAATCAATTCAGGCACGATTAGTTTCAGTGATACACTAAAAAATAATTTAACTGCTGATATTAAAGGAGTTGGAACTCTGACAACTCCAACATCAAACAGATTTATTAATAATGGAACACTTTCACCAGGGTTATCTCCAGGTATTTTAAGAATTAATGGTAATTACCCGCAAACTTCAAACGCATCATTGAATATTGAAATCGGCGGTTATGTTGTCGGCAGTGAAAGAGATAGCCTTGCTGTAACACAACAGGCGCAGTTAGACGGCACATTAAATATTCAGTTTACGAATGCTTTTTTACCACAGATTGGTGATGTGTTTACAATCATGAGTTATGGCAGCCGCACAGGTCAATTTTCACAAATAAATCTTTCCAATAATGTTTCAGCTCAGGCACAATATCTTGCAAATGGCTTGCAGATTCAAATTACATCCGGTGGTTCTAATCTTCCTCCATCTGCACCTGAACTGCTTTCACCAGAAGACAATGATACCGTCTCTGTCAGTAATCCAATTGCTTTTTTATGGAGAGCTTCTACAGATCCTGATAATGATCCAATAACTTATGCGTTAAGAATATTCGGTTCCGGTGTTGATACAACAATTGCTGGTTTAAATGATACAACTTTGCAATTTAATGGTTCAGGAAACTTACAACCGGGTAATTCTTTTCAATGGAAAGTTACTGCAAGCGATGGAAATCTTTCAGCAGAGTCAGCGACAAGGAACTTTTATGTAAGTTTTCCCACAAACATTGAGGATGAACAAATTGTTAATTTACTTCCGACAGAGTATTCGCTTTCACAGAATTATCCAAACCCGCTTAACCCTTCAACCAGTATACAATATGCAATTAGCAGTATGCAATTTGTGCAACTTAAAGTCTACGATATTTTGGGTAACGAAGTAGCCACACTGGTTAACGAGGAAAAGCAGCCGGGCATTTATGAAGTGAATTTTTCGGCAAGCGATTTATCCAGCGGAATGTATTTGTACAGAATTCAGGCAGGTTCATTTGTTGAAACTAAAAAAATGATCTTAATTAAGTAATCAACTAGAAGGATATCAATGAAAACTTTTTTAACAATTTTAATTATACTTTACTTTACTCAACATATCTTCTCTCAAATAGAGCCCGAGTGGATTCAGCGGTATGAAAACCCCGGCTTTGAATTCGGGGAGGATATAGCAATCGACCACCTGGGCAACATTTATGTTGCCGGAAGCATTAATGATCCTGCAGATGTTGTAGTGATAAAATACAGCCCGGCAGGTGAGGAACTATGGGTCAGAACATATAACGGTCCAGATAATTACGCTGATTATGCTAACGCAATAGCAGTTGATATTTCGGGCAATGTTTATATAAGCGGCCGTACCGATAGTGATAGTAATGACGAGGACTATCTTACGATCAAATATGATACTGACGGGAATCGCCAGTGGGTCAGAACTTATAATGGACCAATCAGTGATTCGGATGAAGCATTGGCGATTGCAGTAGACGACTCCGGCAATGTGTATGTAACTGGCGAAAGCAAGAATTATTTTGAAAATTGGGGATATCACGATGATATTGCGACCCTCAAGTACGATACAAATGGAAACGTGATTTGGGCGAGGAGATACGATCCACCATCTCATAGTGTAGATGTCGGTCATTCGGTTGCAGTGGATCGATCCGGGAATGTTTTTGTTACAGGGAATAGCAGTGGAGACTGCATCACCCTCAAATACAGCCCTTCAGGAGGACTCCTCTGGCTGCGAAATTTCAATGGTCCATTTAGTGGAACTGACTATGGTAATAAGATCGTTACCGACTCCCTTGGAAATGCCTACGTGACCGGCCGCTCTCAGGAAAGTGGCAGTCTGGACGCCTACCTGACAATAAAGTACAGCGACGTTGGAACTGAGCTCTGGGTGCAAAGAAAAGTGTCGCAAAGCCATGCCAGATCAATTACACTTGACGATCGTCTTAATATTTATGTAACAGGCGGAGGGGGGACGGTAGTAAAATACACCAAGACCGGTAGTGAAGAATGGAGTGTTACGAACGGCGGTTCAAACGGTTCAATCGGGGTTGACCAATCAGGGAATGTCTATGCCGCAGGGAGTATATTTGTTACCGGACAAAGTAACAATTTCAGAACAATAAAATACGATTCATCCGGTGTCCTTCAATGGAATTATACATATAACGGACCTGGAAATGGAGATGATCAAGCGTTTGCATTGGCTGTTGATCAACTGGGAAATGTTTATGTAACGGGCTATAGCACGGGTATCGGTACGCAAAGAGATGTTACGACAATGAAATTTGCAGGTACACTTCGCGTGTTAGAACCTGCATGGAATGACAAATGGATAGCCGGTGAAACGGACACAATCAAATGGACAGAAACAGACTGGCTTTCGGTTAATATTAAATGTATTCTAAATTTTGAGACTCCAATTGAAGAAGAGATAATTTTAGCGGAAGGATATCCAGTCGTTGACTCCGAATTTGAGTGGGAAATTCCGGACACGCTTCTTTCTTATAGATCAAAGATTATAATAGAGAATGCCAATAACCCAGTTGAAAAAATGGAAAGTGATATATTCAGAATAAAACCTTATGTGCTTACCAGGTTAAATGCAGATTCAACCTATTACGAATACAGAAAGAACAGAGACCGGTGGGGATTTGAAAATATTGATGGTGATATTTGGCCTCCTGAATGGTATAATCAGTTTGATTATAAAGGATTGGACCCGTTTACCAATATTAATTATCCACAATTTGTTCTTGACTCATTATTTATTAAAGCTAAACGATCCGATCATCCGGATTGGATATCCTGGGTAAGAACTTTTGGTGAGACAGCTTGTTATGCTAATGTGGCAGAAGGAATCTATTATGCGAATGCTCTGCTAAACTGGAAAGCACAAAAGGAAGCTTGGGGAGGCTCATGTTTTGGTATTGCAATTTCAAATGCATTAGCGTTTCAAACGAGAGATCAGTTTCAAAATAAATATCCTGAATATCCTAATTTTATTGCTCCAATTGACGTTGAGTCAGAACCTGGTGTAAAAAGAGTTATTAATGAATTATATACACACCAAACTGGAAATCCACATTCAGCATATAGATCAAACATTGGTCTTCTCAAAACTCCAAACGAAACACTCAATGATGTGAAGGAAATGATGAAACAGGATAACTCAATATTCCGAACACTAAGTTTTAATAGTAATGATACGACAGATCCTGGTGGACACGCAATAGTAGTATATGGACTAAAGCAGGATCTTAATTTCAAAGAAATTTATTATCTTAAATTATATGATAACTCATATCCAAATGTAGACTCAGAAATAATTATTGACACAACTAGTAATGGTGGAAACGGGGTTTGGAACTATCCAACAGGTATCTTTACAAATTGGGGTGGTAATAAATGGATTTACTTACGAGATCCGGCGGTTAATTATTTTAACGATCCCACAATGGCTAAATCAAACGGTTCCCAATCACCATTTATTCTTGAAACTGAAGAACTTCAAATCTATAGTAAACTTGGGAACTCAATTCAAATCCAAGATCTTAATGGAAATGTAACCGGATATTTTAATGAAATTCTTCAGGTTAATATTCCTGGCTCAACGCCGTTTATTGTTGACAATGGAACTCCTACACCTCCTTATGGTTACAGCCTGCCGACTAATGATTACTCGGTTGTATTAAGCGAATTTGCAGAAGATACCTTGGAAGCATTCTTTTTTACCGGCAACAAATCTTTTTCCTATGAAAGATTTGGTGTAACCCAAAGTCAAACAGACCGATTATTTTTTGACGGAGGAGTTTCAGTAACAAATCCTGATGCACAAACTAAAACTGTCAAACTTCTCAATCTCATTAATGAAACAGAACAGGAGAAGCTGACAGTATTACGATCGATTGATTTGGTACAGAATGATTCAATAAAAATAGAAAACCCTGACAGCAATAAAGTAAAACTAATCTCTTATGGTTCTTCCAAGGATTATGATATAGAACTAAACTATGTAACAGAGAATGGATTGGGAAGGTTTGGAGATTTTAATATTCAGCTTTCTGTAAATACCTCACACACATTTGTTCCTGACTGGACCAACTTGACAAACTCTCAGCTTATGGTTCTTGTTGATGTTGGCAATGACGGAACGATTGATGATACACTTTACATTAGTAATACTGTTGATGTGGAAGATCAGGGTTCATTGATTACTCCCGATAGTTACAATCTTGCACAGAACTATCCGAATCCGTTTAACCCTGTTACAACAATACAATACTCAATACCACTGAGAAGTAGCGTAACTCTAAAAGTTTACGATGTACTTGGAAATGAAATTGCAACATTGGTTAACGAAGAAAAAGACAGAGGTGTTTACTCAGTTATTTTTGATGCTTCACAACTCGCAAGCGGAATTTACTTGTATAGAATTCAGGCTGGCAGCTATGTTGAAACAAAGAAAATGATATTACTTAGATAAAAACATCAAGCCATAAGCCCTCCCCTTGGGGGAGGGTTTAGGTGAGACTACTCATAAATCTCATAAAAAGTATTTTCATAATAGAAGCGGACATTCTGCCCAAGAGACAGAAATTGTGATGTTTCCGGCTTGTCTTTTAGCAGCTTGAAATATTCATCAGAATTAAACTGAATGCGTTTTTGATTTTTAGCTTTCTGATTTTGTAATTCTGAATCAACCCAGAACTTGCCGCTCTGGTAAACAGCTCGTCCTTGAATATTTCTCACCTGCTGATTAAGGTTCATTTCGTTTCCTTTACTATCTTTATAATTCATTCGACCTGAACCTTGTCTCGTTTCTGCAACATTACCAGCAGTGTTGAGTCCTTGAACTTCTTCGCTTGCTGTAATACTCCTGTCTCCGCTTTTTTGTTTCATGGCATCGTAGTCGCCTTCAACTTCTCTTCTCAATTCAGGAGCGGGTGGTAGAGTTTGAAAATCATCAACGAGTACATTTCTTCTTATTCTGATTTCTTCATCTTCCATAATCAAATAACTTGTATAAGGTGTGACAATTCCGTGTTCTCGAGCAAGCATGGTTATTTCATCAATAAGCTCTTTGTTTTCACCATTCAGCCTTATCTGGTCAAGCAAAAATCCAATTCGCCTTGAAGCCCACAGTGGTGGTATGAAATTGTATTCGTCATTGTCATCATTGACGTCTGCATTTAACTGGAAAGTTTTTCGTTCACCTTTTATTGTCCCGTTTAATTTAATCTCCGAACTGCCGCTTCCACTGTATCTTCCAAAAATTGTGATGCTGGCTCCTTTAAATAAATCAGGGAGGTTGTTTGGGTAAGTCTGAAAAGTTTTGATTCCACCGCTGAATGAGAGTGAAAGATTTGTGAGAACTGGTGATTGTACCTTATCATAAAAGCTGGAAACTTTTATTTCAATATCTTCATCCTCTGAAATGTAAGTCCTGTATGCTTTTGTCTGCTCTGTAATTTTGTCGAGCAGGTGAGTGTTAATTTCATTACCAATCCCAAAAGTGAAAATGCGGACGTTTTTTGTGTTTGAATTGGATAGTTTCTTTATCAGCAATTCATCATTTGTTTCACCAATAGTTGGCTTCCCATCTGTTATAAATACAATTATTCGGGTTCGGTTAGCGTTTCCTTTTTCTTTTAAAGCAAGATTCAACGCTTCCTCTATATTTGTTCCGCCGACTGCGTTTAAATCTTTAATAAATTTTTCCGCCTTCTTGATATTTGATTCACTTGCGGTTTCAATCTTCCCAAACAGAGAATAAGCTTCTGTTGAAAATCTTATTATGTCAAAACCATCGTCCTCATTTAAATTATTTATGCAATAAAGAAGCGCCTGCTTTGCCTGCTTCATTTTATCGCCCACCATGCTGCCTGATACATCGAGCACAAAGGTTATATCTTTTGCATCAATCTGTTCTTTATCGATCACAAAAGATGGGGAAGCAGTAAGAAGGAAGTAGCCGTCATCGTTCCCTGTTTTGTAAGTAAGCAGCGATAGACCAACATCGTCGTTGTTTGTGCTGTAATAAAACTTAAAGTCAATATCAGGTTTAGTGTTCTCTTCTTCAAACGAAATGACAGCATTATTATTATCTTTATGAACAACATCAACTGAGTGAGTGGGCGAGTAGATAGTTTTTATTTTATTGTTGGTTTTTAATTCAACTTTCACTGAAACACTTTTAACCGGTTTTGCTGAAAACTTTTCTGTGTTCAGCGGATAGACATATTCATAAGTTCCGTTATCTGAATTCAGAACTTCACGATAACTGATTTTTACTTTCTTTTTGCTTTGAGGCTCGATTGGAAATATTCGTACTTTGAAAATTCCCTGATCAGTATATTCAAGCAGTGCAGGATCTTTAATTTGTCGAACAATATCTTCATAAATTTGTCGAGCTTTATTAGCGTCCAACAATTCTGCTGAAACCATCTTTCCGTTTATGTCCATACTGAAGTCTTTTATCACAGCATTCTTTGGAATTGGAAAAATGTAGTAGCCTTCAAGCATGTTGTTGGATGGATTATAAAATTCCTGATCGATGAATGTCTCTGCGATGTTTCCGTTTATTTTTACGTTAACGTGATGATAGAGTACTTCGAGTGGATATGGAGATTGAAGTGGTTGTGGTCTTGGGATGATTATTAAGCCATCCGCAAAAATTAATTTACTCAGTAATAATATTAAAGCAATTGAAAATATTTTCCTTAACATTTTATTACCCCGATATTGTTTGATCATAATGAACTTATTGATAGACTGTTATGCTTAAACCTTCGAGGTTTCAAAGCTTCAACGCTTCACAAACCTCGAAGGTTTGGGTGGACTATTCAAACTTATAATTTTTGTTACCTGCCTGTTCGCGTATCATTTTTAGCATTGCGGCATCGAGCGTATTGTCTTCAGATTTCTCTGCTATTTTCGCTGCGATATAGTCTCTTCTTTGCTCATCGAGTTCGTTAATACGGTTCTGAAATTCTTCACGTTCCTTTTCTTTTTTATCAATATACTTTTTCTGTTCGTCCAAAGTCATACTTTGCATTTCTTTTGGAAGCTGATCTTTTGGAATTTTAGCAATATCAACCGAACCATCCTTCTTTGCATCCACTAAGTCCCAGGTTGAATTATTGTATTGTCCACTTCCTTTAGTAACAGATCTTTCCACCATTACTGACGGTGCAAGACTGCTTGCGTTGTCGTCCTGTTCTTTTTGTCTTTGCTTGAGTTCATTGCCTTCATATCCAAATGCGATGTAGGTTTCGTTTATCTTCTGTCCGAGTTGAACAAGTTCATCATCAAACGGAGTTTCAATGTGAACTATTTGCTGGTCACTGTCTATGTTGATGTATTTTCCGTCT
>DATIJX010000143.1:0-8400 GCA_035478175.1 Ignavibacteriaceae bacterium | reverse complement strand
GACCAGATGCACTATGCATACAATGGAAAATACTTTGAGTATTTTGAAGTTGGCAGAACTGAAATGATGCGAGAGCAAGGTTTGACTTATCGTGCTATAGAAGAGAGTGGTTATCAGATGCCGGTTTACGAAGCGTTTTTACAATTTAAAAATCCTGCTTTTTATGATGAACTGCTTGAAGTTGAAACCCGTGTTGAGAAGATGCCTCAAGCTAAAGTTCACATTGATCACACAATCCGAAGTAAAGACCGAGATATAATAATTGCCGAAGGTTACATTGAGCTTGCGTTCATAAAATCGAATACAAAAAAGATTACCAGGGCACCCGAGTTTTTTACTCAAGCATTAAAAAAATATTTTGCAGAGAAATAGTTGGAAGCAAAAATTAAAGAAATAATTCGCCGTGCACTTGATGAAGATATTCAATCGGGTGATGTGACGACTCAAGCTGTCATTCCTGATTCAGTTTTAGGAAATGGGAAATTTCTTGTCAAAGCCATTGGGGTAATTGCTGGATTGAGTGTTACCAAAAATGTTTTTGAAATGGTTGATGATGAGATTGGTTTTAAAGTTTTAATTCCTGATGGCGGAAAAGTTAAAGTGGGAGATATAGTTGCAGAAGTTGAAGGTAAAGCATCTTCAATTCTTACAGCAGAAAGAACGGCTCTTAATTTTTTACAAAGGATGAGCGGTATTGCTACTCTCACAAATGACTTTGTAGAAAAAATAAAACATACGAAAGCAAAAATCCTCGATACACGAAAGACTGTTCCTCAACTTAGATTGCTTGACAAAGAAGCAGTTAAGCTTGGCGGAGGGAAAAATCATCGTATCGGGTTATTCGATATGTTTCTTATTAAAGATAACCACATTGAAATTGCGGGCTCAATTACCAACGCAGTAAATGCCGGTAGAAATTTCCAGCAAAAGAATAATTCAAATCTGAAAATAGAAGTGGAGACAAAAAATTTAGTTGATGTTAGCGAAGCTCTTTCTTGTAATGTTGAGATTATAATGCTCGATAACTTCGACACTGACCTTATGAGAAAAGCAGTTGAATTAATTAATGGAAAATGTTTAGTTGAAGCATCCGGCAATATCAATATCGATAATGTAAAAGAAGTTGCTGAAACCGGAGTTGATTTTATCTCAGTTGGCGCGTTAACTCATAGCGTAAAAGCGCTCGACATCTCACTTGAAATTGAACTAATAAAATAAAACTACCGATGTTTGATAAATTAAAGGAACTCACAAAAGACACTGCCATTTACGGAATCAGCACGATGGTTGGCAGGTTTTTAAATTTTATTCTTGTTCCACTTTACACAAACATTTTCCCGCCTGCAGATTATGGTATTATTCAGCTCATCTATGCTTATATGGCGATTCTCAATATTGTTTTTATTTACGGACTCGATTCTGCTTACCTCAAATTTGCATCGTTCAAAGATATAGGAGATGAGAAAGATAATTTTTCAACTCCATACATCTCAGTATTTGTTACTTCACTTCTGTTTGTTCTTTTAATTGTAGTTAATATAAATGCAATTGGAACTTCGTTAAGAATCCCTTCTGATTATACTTATCTCATCTATCTCGCTGCTGCTATTTTATTTTTAGATGCAAATGTCGTCATCCCATTCTTGAAACTTCGGCTTGATCGTAAAGCAAAATTATTTTCCCAGTTCAGAATTATTAACATTTTGGTCAATATCATACTAAATGTTTATCTAATTATAATTCTCGATTGGGGAATAGAAGCAATATTAATTAGTAATCTGTTTGCTTCTGCAGTTTCATTGCTGCTTGTATCGTTTACAATCATAAAAAACTTTCGAGCGAAATTTCACCGTCCTCTTTTTAAGAGAATGTTCAAATTTGGAATTCCATTTCTGCCTGCGGGATTTGCAATTATGCTTATTCAGGTTATTGATGTGCCCATCCTTGAAAAGTTAACCGATCTGCAAACAGTCGGTATATACAAAGCAAATTACAAGCTGGGAATTTTTATGATGCTGTATGTTAACATGTTTCAGTTTGCGTGGCAGCCATTCTTTCTGCAAAATGCAAAAGAGCCGAATGCAAAAGAAATGTTCTCCAAGGTTTTAACTTATTTTACTTTGGTCGGCAGTGTTATTCTGATTGTTCTATCTCTTTTCATAACAGACATAGCCCAGATAAAAATTTTGGGATTTTCGCTAATTGGTCCTGAGTATTGGGCTGGATTGCACATCGTTCCATTTATTTTATTTGCTTATCTCATCAATGGTATGCATACAATATTCTCGGCGGGAATTTATATCGAAGAGAAAAGTATCTACGTCCCCGTAATTACCGGAATAGGTGCTTTAATAAATGTTGCTGTGAACTTTCTGTTAATACCTGTATTAAGTCTTACTGGTGCAGCAATTGCAGCAGTCGTAAGCTATCTTTTTATTGGGATTGGCTATTATTATGTAGCACAAAAATTCTTCAAAGTTAAGTATGAATTAAAAAGGATAGGTCATATTTTTATAGCGATATTTTTAGTTGGAGTTGTTTTTTATTATCTCGATTCAATCGACAACTTACTGTTTCATTATAAAGTTATATTATTAATATTATTCACTCTGTATATCTATTTTGTAGCCATAAATCGAGAAGAAATAAAATTGATAAAAAGAAAATTTGAAGAAAGCCGCCGAAAGAAAAATTGATGGAACACCAAATCGAAATAAAATTCAAGAGACTCAGAAAAGAATTGAATCACATTCCCTTGCCTTCTTATGCTACAAAAGGAAGTGCCGGATTGGATATTTACGCAGCAATTGAAAAACCGATAATTCTTCCGCACGGTTCAATCGAAATGGTGCCGACAAATATTTCTGTTGAAATCCCTGATGGATATGAAATCCAGGTTAGACCAAGAAGCGGACTAGCCGTAAAACACGGAATTGGAATTTTAAACTCCCCCGGTACAATCGATTCAGATTACAGAGGCGAAATCAAAATTATAATGATTAACTTTGGTAAGGAAGATTTTATTATTCAGCCTGCTGAGAGAATTGCTCAGCTTGTCGTGTCTAAAGTTTACACGGCAAAATTTATTGAAACAAATGAATTAAATAATACGTCAAGAGGCGAGGGAGGCTTCGGGCACACCGGACGTTAAAAAACAATACTATTAATAATATTTAATAGCGATTCCAGTTATAGCTATGGTATTGTAAACATTTGGTGAATTTAACTCTGGGTTGAGTAATTCGCTTAATAATTCTCCACTTTCTCTTGAGACATAATGATGTTGTATGTGAATAATAGCATCGGCACCAACTTTGGCACCTTCAATTCTAACCTGATCAATAAGCTCTGAAGTTGAAGAGCCATATCTACCCTGAATTTCAATAAAAGCTATTTGATCATAAGGTTCTATAAGCTGCAGATTATTATCATCGAAATAGATTTCTGGCAGGGTTGCTGAAATTTCATACTGGTTTTCACTGATTCTGGTAATGCTGGTGGTAATCTCATATCCATATGTGCATCCGAATAAATACAATAGTGCAATTGCTAATAAAATGATTTTCGGACTCATATTATTTTCTCCCCGAAAGTTTTTGAGAAATAATTTTAAAATTAAGTAACTAAAAAAACCTTATCATATAATGTGCCTATTAAAAATTTTACTTTTTACTATGTAACTAAATATGAATCCTTACTAAATGTAGATTAATTAACTGATTACAATTAACGAATGAGAATCGTTCTTTTTGCTGATGTATAATTTCCTGAATTCAATGTATAGATTTATATACCTGAGCTCAAGAGTTAGCCATCGAATTTAACTTCAAGAATTCCTTACTTCATAATTGCATTAAATCAACGACTACTTATATCGTAAACTCGGACTAAAACAAATTTGTTGGTTGGGATTTTTAATTTTCCAATTAAAATTAATTCAGATTACAGGGGAGAAATCGAAATTATAATGATTAACTTTGATAAAGAAGATTATGTTATTCAACCTGCCAAGAGAATTGCTCAACTCGTCGTGTCGAAAATTTACACGGCAAAATTTATTGAAACAAAAGAATTAAATAATACTTCAAGAGGAGAGGGAGGCTTCGGGCATAAAAGTCGTTGAATTCTAATCTTCCTATAAATTAATTTATTCTTATTTTACCGTTGTTCAGAAAAAAACTTATCAACTCACTGCTGAACAATTTCAATCTTTGATTTTTTATTAGCTGATGTCAGAATTCATTCATCTCCATAATCATAGTCATTACAGTCTTCAGGATGGTGCCTGCACCGTTGATGGCTTGATAGCTGCTGCAAAAAAATTCAATATGAAATCTGTTGCACTTACAGATCATGGAGTTCTGTACGGAATTATTGAATTTTATAAAAAAGCTTCGAAAGAAGGTATCAAGCCTATACTTGGGATGGAAGCTTATGTTGTCAATGAAGGCGATCGGTTTGAAAGAAAAAGTTCGCAGTCAAATGGCACAGGGAAGAAAAGAAAGAATTACAGTCATCTCATACTGCTTGCAAAGAATAAAGAAGGTTATAAAAATCTAACAAAACTTTCCACACTCGGGCACACAGAAGGATTTTACTATCGCCCAAGAATTGATCTTGAACTCATAAGAAAATATCACGAAGGGTTAGTTTGCACTTCAGCTTGTGCCGGAGGTGTTGTTTCAACTCATCTTGTGCACGGAGAATATGACAAGGCAAAAGAAGTTGCGAGAACTTACAAAGAAATTTTTGGTGATGATTTCTATCTCGAAATCCAGAATCATAGTATGGATGTCGAGAAACCAATACTTGAAAACATGCCGAAGATTGGAAAAGAATTAAGCATCAAACTGGTTGCAACAAACGATTGTCATTACATAGAAGCCGATCATGCAATCGCTCATAACATTCTTCTCCTGCTCGGTGATAAAATGGGAGAAGATTATACGAAACTTCGGTATGGAACCGATCAGGTTTATTTCAAATCAGCCGAGCAGATGATTAAGCTGTTTAAAAATTATGAAGGAGCAATTGAAAGCACTCTCGAAATTGATTCCAAGATTGATTTGAAACTGGACTTTAATGAATATCATTTCCCTGGATTTCCAATTCCCGAAGACTCTTCAGCTAAAAGCGCAGATGAATACTTTGAGCAGCTTGCATGGAAAGGATTAGAAAAAAAGAAGCTTGAGTTCACCAAAGAAGTTGAAGAGCGCTTCAAGTACGAAATCGAAACAATCAAAAAGATGGGCTTCTCAGGTTACTTATTAATTGTTCAGGATTTTATCAATTCAGCAAAGGAAAAAAATATTCCTGTTGGGCCAGGTAGAGGAAGTGTTGCAGGAAGTCTTGTTGCTTATGCATTGGGAATAACTAACATCAATCCTCTTGACTATAATCTTCTCTTTGAAAGATTTCTTAATCCAGAAAGAAAATCAATGCCGGATATTGATGTTGATTTTGCAGATGATCAAAGAGGAGAAGTGATTGATTACGTACGAAAAAAATTCGGCGATAATAGTGTAAGTCAGATAATAACTTTCAACAGGCTTTCATCGAAAGCAGTGATAAGAGATGTTGCGCGAGTATTAAAGATTCCTATCCCAACTGTTAATAATATCACAAAGCATATTCCATCAAAATTTGGAAAAGTTTATTCGATTGATCAATCACTTGCAGAAGTACCTGAATTGAAGTGGGTTAAAAATTCTGAAGAGCCTCAGATCCAGGAATTAATAAAACACGCCCGTGTTCTTGAAGGAATGAACAGAAATGCTTCAAAGCATGCAGCCGGTGTTGTGATTACTCCCGGTGATGTTAGCGATTACGTTCCGATGGCAAACGCAGTTTCTCAGCAGGAGATTGTTACTCAATACAATATGAAAGACATTGAGAATGTTGGTTTGCTGAAGATGGATTTTCTGGGATTAAGAACACTTACAATAATCAGGGATACGATTTCACTCATCAAGAAAAATTATAACGAAGAAATAAATATTGATGAGATTCCGCTTGATGATGAAAAAACTTACCAGCTATTTACAAAAGGACAAACAACCGGCATCTTCCAGTTTGAATCTCCGCCGATGCGGGAGTACTTAAAGAAACTTCAACCAACAAGCCTTAGTGATCTAGCTGCGATGAATGCGCTTTATCGACCTGGACCGATGGAATTTATTGATGACTTCATTGACAGGAAATTCGGCAAGAAGAAAGTTGAATATCTCCATCCAATTCTTGAAGAGATTCTTAAGGAAACTTATGGTGTAATTGTTTACCAGGAACAGGTGATTCAGATTGCAAACAAAGTTGGCGGAATAAGTCTGGCTGAAGCCGACTTACTCAGAAGAGCAATGGGTAAAAAAGATCTGCTGGCAATGAAAGAGCAGAAAACGAAATTCATCAAAGGTGCAATTGATAATGGAATTTCTAAAAAAGTTGCAGAAGAGATTTTCAATGCAATAGATAAATTTGCGAACTACGGTTTTAATAAAAGTCACGCAGTTGCTTATAGTTATATTGCCTATCAAACGGCTTACCTGAAAGCTCATTACACTCCGGAGTTTCTTGCGGCTAACCTGACTAATGAATTTGAAAATTCTGTTAAGGTAACAAAATTTCTTGAAGATTGCCGAAGACTCAAAATTGAAATTCTTCCACCTGATGTAAATAATCCATCCGTTAATTTTGATGCAATTGATGGTAAGATTCTATTTGGTCTCTCAGCTATAAAAAATGTTGGCAGAGGTGCAGTTGAAGAGATCATAAAAGCAAGAAATAGCCTAGGAAGAAATTTTAAAAGCATTTTTGATTTCTGTCGTAATGTTGATACAAGAACTGTTAACAAACGTGCACTTGAGGGATTGGTAATCGCTGGAGCATTTGATACTACGAACAATAACAGAGCTTCACTGTTTAATTCGGTTGAGTTAGCTCTTGATCATGCACACAAAATACAAAACTCAAAACTTGCTTCGGGAGATAGTCTTTTTGGTGGAAGTTCAGAAATTACTGTCCCCGAACCAGCTCTGATTCCTGCTGAGCCGTGGGTTGAAAAGGAAAGACTTGCGAAAGAACGCGAGGTGGTTGGATTTTATGTTACAGGACATCCGTTACGAAAATATGAAGTTGAGTATAAATCGTTTGCAAATTTCCATATCGGTGAAGTTGAAGAGAATGAAGAAATTGAGAATGTTCGTGCCTGTGGAGTGATTACGGATGTCAGAACAAAAATTGATAAGTCCAACAAGCAGATGGCATTTTTCACTATTGATGATTTCACCGGTTCATGTGAGTGCCTGATGTTTTCAAAAGTTTATGCTGAATATGGGAAATATGTTATGAAGGAAGAGCCGGTTTTTGTAATCGGTAATCTTGAAAGCAGCGGTGATCAGGTGAAGATGCACGTCAACAAATTATTGCCGATTGATGTTGCAAGAAATGAATTGGCCAGCGGAATCAGAATCAATATCCTTAAAGAAAAAGTGCCTCCTGAAAAATTACTTGAACTTCAACCTCTCCTTGAAAAATATTCCGGAAAAACTCCTGTATTCATTCAGCTATTTACGAATGGAAGTAGAAGTTCTGTTTATGCTTTGAAGAATTATAGGGTGGATTTATCAATCGAGCTATTTACTAAATTAACTGAGTTGTTTGGTGAAGACTCTTTTCTACTAAACCCCAAATAAGCATTGTTATTTATGTCTTCCATATCTTAATTTATTTGTGAGACTTTAACCGATTTTGTATTATTACATCAACTATTAAATCATTATTTCATCATCCATGGATAAAGAAGAAAATAAAAAATACTGGGCAGTTATTTTAGGTGCTTCATCAGGTTTTGGCGGAGCAACTGCGATGAAGCTTGCCGAAGATGGTTACAATATTATTGGAATTCACCTTGATCGTCAGGCGACAATGCCTAATGTTGAGAAGATTATCAATCATATTAAATCCAACAGAAGAGAAGCCTGGTTTTATAATGTGAATGCTGCAGATCAGTTTAAAAGAACTGAAATTGTCAATGAACTTAAATTGAAACTTAATAGTGAATCAGTCATAAAAGTTATAATGCATTCATTAGCTTTTGGAACATTGAAGAGTTTTGTACCAAAGAATGATGGTGAGCAGCCAATTACTCATGCACAAATGGAAATGACTTTGGATGTAATGGCTCATTCACTGGTCTATTGGGTTCAGGAAATTTATATGGCAAAACTTCTTGCAAAAAAATCCAGAATATTTGCAATGACGAGCTCAGGTGGTCATACTGCTATTCCTTTCTATGGAGCTGTATCAGCCGCGAAGGCTGCACTCGAATCTCATGTAAGGCAATTAGCAATTGAACTTGGTCATATGGATGTTGGTGTCACTTCTATTATGGCAGGAGTAACTGAT
>DATIJX010000142.1:10000-11004 GCA_035478175.1 Ignavibacteriaceae bacterium | reverse complement strand
CGGGGTCTTTCCGTCCAGCGGCAGGTAACCGGCGTCTGCACCGGTACCACAATTTCGCCGAGCCCCTCTTTGAGACAGCGCTCAAGTCGTTACGCCTTTCGTGCGGGTCGGAACTTACCCGACAAGGAATTTCGCTACCTTAGGACCGTTATAGTTACGGCCGCCGTTTACTGGGGCTTCGGTTCAAAGCTTCTACCGATAAATCGGTATAACCTCTCCCCTTAACCTTCCAGCACCGGGCAGGTGTCAGTCCGTATACTTCGTCTTGATTGACTTCGCACAGACATGTGTTTTTGTTAAACAGTCGCTTGGGCCATTTCACTGCGGCCTCTTTCAGCTTTGCCCGCGAAGGACATCACTTACAAGAGGCACCCCTTATCCCGAAGTTACGGGGTTAATTTGCCGAGTTCCTTAACCACGGCTCACTCGAGCGCCTTAGAATACTCATCTCATCTACCTGTGTCGGTTTGCGGTACGGTCTGATAAATTTCTTCCGCACGAAGATTTTCTCGGCAGTGTGCTTACGGTCAGTTTATGTCCAAAGGACTCCCGTTCGCATCTCGGCCTTAAGAAAGCGCGGATTTGCCAACGCTTTCAGCCTACTTGCTTAGACCGCCTAATCCAACAGGCGGCTGACCTTCACTTCTGCGTCCCTCCTTGCGGTCAAACGAAATTGACCAGGTACAGGAATATTAACCTGTTTTCCATCACCTACGCCTTTCGGCCTCAGCTTAGGATCCGACTAACCCTGAGATGATTAACATTGCTCAGGAAACCTTAGATTTTCGGCGTCCCGGTTTTGCACCGGGATTATCGTTACTAATGCCAACATTTGCTTTTCTATACGCTCCAGTTAACCTCACAGTTAACCTTCGATGCATATAGAATGTTCCTCTACCGCTCCGATAAATCGGAGCCCACAACTTCGGTAAATAGTTTAAGTCCCGTGTATTGTCGACGCTAAGTCGCTTGACTAGTGAGCTATTACGCACTCTTTAAATGAA
>DATIJX010000142.1:0-5000 GCA_035478175.1 Ignavibacteriaceae bacterium | reverse complement strand
TTATCTATATACCATTTAATCGTATCCTGTATCGCACTTTCAAAAGAATGCTCAACTTCCCATCCCAGTTCTTTTTGAATTTTAGTTGAATTGATTGCGTACCTCCTATCGTGTCCCGGTCTGTCTTTAACATATTCAATCAAGTCTTCTGTTTTACCAGTATGTTTAAGAAGGAGTTTTACTATTTCAATGTTTGGTTTTTCAGTATTGGCACCAACATTATAAACTTCACCGACTTTCCCTTTTTCAAAAACAAGTTCAACTGCTTTGTTATGATCAATTACATATATCCAATCACGAACATTCATACCATCGCCATAAACCGGAAGCTTTTTATTATTTAACGAGTTAATGATCATCAACGGTATTAATTTCTCAGGGAATTGGTATGGACCATAATTGTTTGAACATCTTGTAATTACGACAGGAACGTGATAGGTATGATGAAAAGCAAGTGCCATCATATCAGCTGCTGCTTTACTTGCTGCATAAGGACTATTTGGCTGTAATGGAGTTGTCTCTTCAAATTGTCCTTCAGGTCCGAGGCTGCCATAAACTTCATCAGTTGAAATCTGGATAAATTTTTCAACACCAAATCGTTTTGCATTTTCAAGTAGAACATTTGTTCCTAAAACATTTGTCCTGAAGAAAATTTCAGAGCCAAGAATACTTCGATCGACATGCGATTCAGCAGCAAAGTTAATCACGTGAGTAATCTCATATTTTTGAAATAGATAACTCACCAATTCATCGTTTACAATATCACCTTTAACAAAGGTATAGTTTGGATGGTTTTCTACACTTTTCAGATTTTGAAGATTTCCAGCGTAGGTTAACTTATCAAGATTAACGATAAAGATGTCTTTTCGGTTGCTGAGTATGTAATTAATAAAATTGCTGCCAATAAAACCGGCGCCACCGGTAACTAAAATTCTTTTCATAATTAAAACGAGAAAAATCCTATAAAAATTCCAGATTGAATAAAAAATGAATTGCTATTTAAGTCGGAAGGAATGTTTGATACTGGCTGATCATTATCAGCAGTCCAGTCATCCGCAAATGTTATCTGATATCCCACACCAAGTCTGAGTGAAACAAATCTGTATATCGGATAGTCAAGATTTATTGTTGGTGTAAACATCCAAAAACTGTTTTCCAATTTGCGGTTATAACTTTCAGATGAAATATTTGGGTCTGAGAGTTCTTCCCAGGTACCTTCCCAAGTAAAATCTCCAGAGTTTCTGTAAATGTCTAGTTCTAAGTTTCCGGAACCAATAGCAGCACCAACTGAAACACCAATATCTTTAATAAATGGTAATGTATATTCAACAGTCAGACCACCACCACCCAAACTATAAACAACTTCTCTATTTTCATCAGAAGTTGAAAGTGAACCACCGTATCCCATTCCACCAACCCGCAAATTCTTCACAAATCCTACATAAAGGAAACCAGCAATACCGGATGAATAGAAACCACTACCTGAAAGTTCAGACATTCCAATTGCATTTAGTTGAGAATTAATTGGATCGATGTTCGGTACATACCAGGCAGGGACATAACCAATACCTCCACCGAATGGTGCGTCAAAGAACTGGCCTGATTGGCCATAGACCACCATGCTTGAGAGGATTAAAGTGCTTAATATTAATTTTTTATACATATAATTCCGTTAAATAATTTATAAATTTACCAAAGGGTTGAAGTAAATCCAAAGAATGGATGATAACAAATTTAACCTTTTCAAATCTATTATTTGATTGAAAAAAGAATAAGTCACTAATTCAGTATACTCAATGAGAAAAGTTCTAGTTACAGGTGGCAGCGGACTGCTTGGACAGCACCTGAACATAGCCATTTCGAAAAAGTTTAATCTTTATACAACATTTAATAATAATCCTGGGAACTGCAAAGAATTTCCATCCTTAAAAATTGATGTTCGAAATGAAAATGAACTGCAATTGATTTTTCATGAAATTGAACCAAATATTGTTATTCATACCGCTGCAGTCACAAATCCAATTCCGAAAGAGAATCAATCAGCAAAAGAATATTTCGAAACTAATGTAACAGCAACTAAAAATATTGCTCAGCTCTGTGAAAAGTATAAAGCTAAACTTATTTACATTTCCACTGATCTTGTTTATGCCGGATACAGAGGGTCGTTTTTGAAGGAAGATGCAAAATTAATTCCTGCAACTTTGTACGCTGAGACAAAGCTTGTTGGTGAGATGAAAATCAAGGCAACAACAGATAATTATTTGATTTTAAGAACTGCTTTGCTTTATGGTTTTGGTTTAAATCATTCACGATGCCATTTTCAAACTATGTTTGATGATCTGAAAAACAATAAACCAGTAAAACTTTTTACCGATCAATTCCGAACTCCGATTTCTTTAAAGGATGCTGCAAACATAATTATGGGTTTAGCAGAGATGGAATTAAAGGGACGGACAATTAATCTTGGCGGCTTGGAAAGAGTTTCCCGATATGAACTTGGAGAGATAATTTGCTCTTTAGCTGGTTACGATAAAAATCTTCTGCAAAAAATTGCAATGGATGATATTTCCAACTTTCCAGAGGTTAAAGACGTTTCATTAAATACTGAAAAGCTTCAGTCACTTGGCTTAAAACCTAGATCAATCGAAGAAAATATTGTTGAAATAATTCGCAGCAATTAGTGAATTCGTGGCTAATTTTCTAAAGCTCTTAACACAATAACGCCAGAATGGCGTTTGTATTTCATCAAATAATCTGAGAGTGGCTGCTCGGTGATTTGAACTTCGGTATTCTCAGTCGGTGCATGAAGTAAATGAATTCTTCCATCATCCATTTTAACGGCTATTCCAATGTGACCAATATCTAATCCTTCAACCGTTGTTGTAATCGCTAATAAATCTCCATTCTGGATAAACTCTTCTTTTGAATTTAAATCCTCTTTTGGAATGAAGTAGTATTCTCTGCAGCTAATTTCTTTTTCCTGTTTTTTAATAATTGGAATGAAATCTGGATTTTCCCTGAGGTGTTTGTAACTATCTGGATGAGTGGACATAAAATCTAATTTGAATTTAATCTTCTGCCCACCAATCTCCTCAGTAACATCTTCAACAATTCCTTTTTTAGCATTGGCATATATCCAATCCGAGAAATAATGAAGTCGAGATGGATATTGATCAATTACTCCATTTCTGTAACGAATGAATTGTAGATTATTCAGATAATCTTCAAAAGAAATTTTGCTAGTTTTGATACATCGTGCAAGAACAAGAGAATTTTCAAGAAAGGTAGTGCAATCAAGTCCGGTCAGGTTTATTACAAGTTGTTCATCGCCATCTTTTTCAAGACCGTAAGAAAGATAATCTGTTCCAATAAAACTTTTACCAACTTCAGCAATCACATCCCCAATCGGTTTCTCAGCAAGATTTTTTTCTACAGCTAATTCAAACTTCGCATTACAAATTTCAACATCACTTTCAGAAAATATTTGTGAAAGTAAGATCGAAGGATATAAGAAAAAATAAAATATGAGAATGGGACGAATCAATTTTTAATTTTTAATTGTTCATTTTTAATTGGTTATATGATGTCTTCATCAGCAGGTAGTGAAGCGAACTCTTCAATCTGACGGGCGTGAGCAAGATTCTCGAAGCGAGCATATTCTTTAACAAAAGCAAGCTTAACCATTCCAGTGGGACCATTTCTTTGTTTTCCAACTATCACCTCCGCAACTCCTTCAAGCGATTCACCGTTTTCATCTTTTTCAATTCCATAATATTCTGGTCTGTTCAGAAACATAACAACATCCGCATCCTGCTCAATAGAACCTGATTCTCTCAAGTCAGAAAGCTGAGGACGTTTATCCGACCTTGCTTCTACTGCTCTGTTAAGCTGGGCAAGTGCCATTACCGGAATGTTCAATTCTTTCGCCAATGATTTAAGTGAACGTGATATGTGTGAAATTTCTCTTTCGCGTGATTCAGCTTTTGCGGGACCGGTCATAAGCTGAAGATAGTCAATAATGATAAGTCCAATACCTTTCTCGGCTTTCAGTCTTCTTGCTTTAGCTCTGATTTCAAGAACAGTTGAAGCAGGAGTATCATCAACATAAATTGGTGCGTCGGTAAGTTTATGAACTGTTTTGCTCAGCTTGGGACCTTCTGAATGTGGAAGTTTTCCTGTTCGAACAAGATGAGCATTTATTCTGGCTTCAGCACAAATCATTCTGATGATAAGCTGCATTGTTGCCATTTCCAGACTAAAAATTCCAACAGGAACTTTGTGATCAATTGCAGCATTGCGTGCTATAGATAAAGCCAATGCAGTTTTACCTATGGAAGGACGCGCAGCAAGTATTATCAAATCCGATTTCTGCAGACCTCCTAATATTTCATCAAGCTCGAAAAATCCTGTCGGTACAGAAAACCGCTGTTGAGTTGATGAGTGAATGGTCTCGATGTACTCCATCGCTTCTCTTACTGCTTTATCCATTCCCTGGTAAGATTTCGTAAGATGGCTTTCGGTTATGTCAAATATTCTTCTTTCAGCATCATCGAGAATATCAAACGCATCTGCTGAACCTTCATAAGCATTCCTCGCTATTTCGTGAGCACTTGTAATTAAGCCGCGAAGAATATGTTTCTCCAGAATTATCTTTGCGTGGTATTCGATATTAGCTGCTGATGGAATGTTCTGCGAAAGTTTGCTGAGGTAAACTGCGCCGCCTGCCTCTTCAAGGTGACCGCGCTTTTTAAGTTCTTCATAAAGAGTAACTGTATCAATTGGTTCATCGGAATCGAATAAGGAAATCATCGCTTCGAAAATCAATCTGTGAGACTTCGCGTAGAAACTATCTGGGCTTAACATTTCCATTGCTTTGGCAACAGCTTCCTTCTCAATCATCATTGCACCGAGAACAGATGCTTCAATCTCCGGTGCTGCCGGCGGCTTCACATCGCCCGAGTTTGAATTATCAAACCCGTTTCCATTGTTATTTGTTTTTC
>DATIJX010000141.1:0-11930 GCA_035478175.1 Ignavibacteriaceae bacterium | reverse complement strand
ATGAATAAATATGAAAAGGAACTGCTTCAGCTATTGTTGGATAGGAAGAAGATTAAACTCAGAAACGATTTGAAATACATTAAAATTATTGATCCCGAAGTCGGAAGAAATTTTGAGCAGAATATATTATCATACAAGAACAACCACTTCACTGCTGTTGTTGTTAATTTTTTAGATATGATCGCACACGGAAGATCTGATTCTGACATACTTAAAGAAATTGCACCCGATGAACCGGCCTACCGTTCATTAACCAATAGCTGGTTTACGCATTCATCTTTGCTGGGTACTCTTAAGTCAATCGCAAAAATGGATAAAGTAAAAATAGTTATAACAACTGATCACGGCAGCATTCGCTCGCTGCGTGGTGCAAAAGTTCTCGGCGACAGGGAAGCATCGACTAACCTCAGGTTTAAGTATGGAAGAAATCTTAAAGTTGATGATAAGCATGCCGTCTATATTAAAAATGCTCAGGATTATAAGCTGCCTAAACGCGGTGTTACAATAAATTACATCATTGCAAAAGAGGATTATTATTTCGTTTATCCAACTGATTATCATAAATATCTGAGCCATTACAAAGATACATTTCAGCACGGCGGAATATCTCTTGAAGAAATGATATTACCTGTTATTACTATGGAGCCAAAGTAAGTTGATTGAATATCCTTCAACAATAAAAACTTCAACTGAAGCTGAGACTTCTATGTTGGCTTCAGAATTTATACTATCATGCAAAAAAGGGGATCGGGTAGTTTTCAATGGTGATCTTGGCGCAGGCAAAACCTTTTTCATTAAAGCAGCACTTACATCAATTGGAATAACTAATGTGAACAGTCCTTCTTTCGCAATTGCAAATGAATACCGGAACAAATTTCACATTTGTCATTTTGATTTTTACAGGCTGAAAAATTCAGCAGAGCTATTTGATATTGGCTGGCAGGATTATGTGAACGATGATGATTCAATACTTTTCATTGAATGGGGTAATCGTTTGCCTTCAGTTCTTCCGGCAGAAAGAATTGAGATTAGTATATCGATTTTAAACGGAACGGAAAGGGAATTCAGATTTGAAAAATTTATCTGAGAACAAACCTATTCTTGCTTTTGAAACATCAGAAAATATTTGTGGTGTTTGTATTTACTTCTCGGATGATAAATACTTCTCAGCTTCTGTAAATCTGAAACATTCTCATTCCGAAAAAATATTTGAATTAACCGATTTCCTCTTTAAAAATGCGAACGTCAAGCCAGCGGAACTTGATGCAATTGCTGTCTCAGAGGGTCCCGGTTCATTCACCGGACTGCGCATCGGATTTTCTGCAGCCAAAGGTATTGCTTACGGAGCAAACCTTCCAATATTACCTGTCCCAACTTATGAAGCTTTTGCTCTTCAACTATCAACCATTCTTAAAGAAAATGATGAATTCATTATTTCGAATAGAGTAAATAAAGAAGAGGTCTATTTTACAAGGTTTCAAATTAGGGGCAATAATTATATATTTGGGGAGGATTTAACCATTTTGACAAAGGATTTATTTGTTAAAAAATCTGAGGGCTTCAAGGTATTTGGTAATTCTTCTGTTTTATTAGGAAAACCGGTTGAATATCCCTTAGTTCCGGATCCTTTTTTTATTGCCAAATGGGCGGTGAATTTTGGAAGTAATAGAAAAACATTCAATTACGATTTTTTAGAACCGAATTATTTAAAAGATTTTATAGTAAAGGAGAAAAATAAATGATTAAGAACCTTCTGTTTGTTTTCTTTTTGTTTTCTTCATTAGTGTTTGCACAACTAATGCAGCCAAAATTAGTTCTTCAGCAGACCAGTTTTGATTTTGGAGATATTAAGCAAGGTGAAACAGTATCACACACATTTGTTTTAACAAATAGTGGTGGTGACTTGCTGAAAATAACTAATGTTCAGGCTTCCTGCGGTTGTACTGCAGCCGTACCTGAAAAAAGTGAACTAGCTCCGGGTGAATCGACAAATCTACCGGTCAAGTTTAATTCCACCGGAAGAATGGGAATGCAAAAAAAGACAGTAAAGATTTTTACAAACGATCCACAATCTCCAGAAATGACACTTACTATTTCCGGAAAAATTGTTACCGGTGAACAAAGTGGTGGTGTTCCCGCTATCCACTTCCCAGAAACACAGCATGACTTTGGAAAGGTAAGTGAAGGAGAAAAAATTAATTACACATTTAAATTTGTTAATAAGGGTCAATCAGAATTAGTAATAAAAGATGTTAAAAGTTCCTGCGGCTGCACAGCAGCTCTTTTAAGCAGCAGCAATGTAAAGCCCGGTCAGGAGGGAACGATTAAAGTAGAATTTGATACTAAGAACCGATCCGGAAAAAATAGCAAGACAGTTACAGTTCAATCTAACGATCCAAAAGATCCGACGAAAATATTAACTATCTATGCAGATATTATGAAAAAAGGTAGCTAATGGCCTGGTTTAGCAGATCAAAAGAAAATATTTCTCCTGACTCACAGAAGAAAGATTTACCAGATGGGCTTTGGGAAAAATGTCCCGGTTGCGGTGAAATAATTCATAAGAAACAGCTTGAATCAAATCTGTGGACTTGTCTTAAGTGCGAACATCATTTCCGAATTGGCAGCGAGGAATACATAGGCATTCTTCTTGATAAAGGCAGCTTTAAGGAGATGCATAAAAAGATGAGATCACCAGATCCGCTGGAGTTTGAAGACACAAAAAAATATAAAGATAGATTGAACAACACTGTAAAAGCGCTTGGACTTTATGAAGCCGTACGTGTGGGCACAGGTAAAATTGAAGGAAGAAATATTGCCTTAGCTTGTATGGATTTTCAATTTATCGGTGGAAGTATGGGTTCTGTTGTTGGGGAGAAGATTGCAAGAGTTATAGATAAAGCAGTTAAGAATAAAATTCCGTTAATAATTATATCTGAAAGCGGCGGTGCACGAATGATGGAGGCTGCTTACTCGCTTATGCAATTAGCAAAAACAAGTGCACGATTAACACGTCTGGCTGATGCTGGCATTCCTTACTTATCTGTTATTGCTGATCCAACAACAGGCGGCACTACGGCAAGTTATGCTATGCTTGGTGATGTTAATATTGCAGAGCCGAATGCGTTGATTGGTTTTGCCGGTCCAAGAGTGATCAAGCAAACGATTGGCAGAGATTTACCCGAGGGATTTCAGAGATCAGAATTTTTATTGGAGAAAGGTTTTATTGATGTCATCAGCCACAGAAAAAATTTACGGCAAACAATAACTAATCTCCTCGACTTAATGACCTGAGGCAGAAATCGAAACTGTTTCATCCGCAGTAGATATACTCACAATTTCTAAAAACATTAAAGCAGCCGGTAAAACTATCGGCTTTGTTCCTACAATGGGATTCCTTCACGAAGGACATCTTTCTTTAATCAGAGAATCAAAAAAAACTTGTGACGTAAACATTGTTTCCATTTTTGTAAATCCAACACAGTTTGGTCCATCGGAAGATTTTAAAAGCTACCCGCGAGATGTTAAAAAAGATAACAAGCTGCTTGAAAGTGAAGAAGTAGATTATCTTTTTCTTCCTTCGACCGAAGAAATTTATCCAAAAAATTTCCAGACTTATGTAAATGTTGAATTTGTAACAAAGAAGCTCGAAAGCGAATTTCGTCCAACGCATTTTCGTGGAGTTTCAACAGTTGTGTTGATACTCCTAAATTGTACACGACCTGATTATGCTTTCTTTGGTCAAAAAGATGCCCAGCAGTTAGCTGTTATAAAGCAAATGGTTAAAGACTTAAAGCTGGGTGTTAAAATTATTGGATGTCCAATAGTTCGAGAAGAAGATGGTTTAGCAATGAGTTCAAGGAATGTTTATCTGTCACCTTCGGAAAGAAAAGAAGCGCTCGTTCTTAATCGTTCGTTGGAAGTTGCAAAGAAAATGATTTACGATGGTGAAAGAAGAACTAGCACTATTTTATCAGATATGATTGAGCTATTTTCCAAAATTCCATCAGCTAAACTTGATTATATTAAAATTGTTGAAGCAGGTACTTTCGCAATTGTTGATGAACTGGAAAAAGGAAAAGAATATTTTGTTTTGCTCGCTTGCAAGATTGGTAAGACAAGATTGATTGATAACACTAAGATTTCAATCTAATCTTCTTCCAAAATTCATTTATTCAAATCATAAATAACCTTCAAACCCTTTAACACCAAAGCCTCTTCAAATAAAACTTTATATTTCAGATGGGGAAGAATGAATCTCGCATTACCACCGGTTGCAAATATCATTGGTATAATTTGATCACTTGCAGCACTTAATTGATTTATTGTCTCACCGATCATACCAATAGTGGAAGTAATTACTCCGCTGATTATAGATGAATCAGTTGAATCACCAATTAATCCTTTGTAATTATTTAAATCTGGCAATGGAAGCTGTGCTGTTTTTTCATTCAGCGATTTGAGCATTGTTGCAATCCCTGGTGCAATTAAGCCGCCAATAAACTCACCTGAGGGTGAAACAATATTTATGGTAGTTGCAGTCCCCAAATCGATGGTTACAAGGTATTGATTCTTTGAAAGTAATTTTTCTTTAGTTGCAATTTCTAAAGCACCTGTGGCTGAACATACTCTATCCATTCCCAAAGTTTCAGGAGTTTCGTAATTAATTTTAAGGTTAAATTTATTTTGTATACCTGCGCGGAATAATTTGATACCCTTTTCAGAAATAATATCTGTCAGCAATTTCTCAACACGAGGATTAACAGAACAAATCGCTGCTTCAGTAAAGGTGGTTTTATTTAAAAATTCAACTACTTTATCGGAATCGGAATGAACAATAAATTCCTTTAGACTCTGGTCATCAAATAAAGCTGATTTGATATTCGTATTACCTATATCGAGAGTCAGAAGCATCAGACAAAACTCACATCACCGAAGTGTATTTTTTCAAGTGAATCATTTCTTTTCAGAAGCAGATAACCATCGTCATCTATATCATAGAAAATTCCTGACTTAACTTTGTCGTTTTCTGTTATGGTGATTTTATCGCCGATCATTTGACATTTAGCGCGCCAATCGTTCAAAATAATTTTTGGTTTTGTTTCAAGTTGTAAAAGAAGTTCTTCAAAGTTGTTGAGGATTTCAGCTAATATATTTTCTCTGTCTATATCGTCTCTCAGTTCAATCTTTAAAGATGTTGGCGGATAATTGAAGTCTCCATTGAAGACAAGCTGGTTCAGATTTATTCCGAAGCCAATTACAACCCGTTCAATTTTAGATCCCTTGATAGATGTTTCTGTAAGTATACCGGCAACTTTTTTCCTATCAATCAATACATCGTTCGGCCATTTAAGTTCGGTTTTAAGTTGATGAAGATTTTCTATTGCTGATGCAACGGCTAAGGAAGCAGCCAGATTCAAATGATTAATATTTATTCCGTCAACCACATCCTTCATTAACAGAATTGAAAAAGTAAGGTTCAACCCTCTGGCACTTTGCCAGGTTCTGTCTTTCCTGCCTTTACCAGCCAATTGTTTTTCTGCGAACAATACCGTTCCAGTTTTTTTGTATTGCTGCTTACCGGCAAGAAGTTCGCTGTTGGTTGATTCAATCTCATCACAATAAATAAAATTTCTGCCGATAAATTCAGTTTCTAACTTTAAGTCAAAGATCTCCAGTTCAAACATTTTATCTCCTTTTACTCTAAACAAAATTACTCATTTGACTTTGAATAATTCTTGTTCAGAATTGAAGTTGATTTATTCTTTTATTGGAGGTTAAAAGATCTGATCGATGAGTTAAGCATTCTAAACCTGAGCTCTTATTTGAAATCTAATCACTTTATCTTTTTTTACTATGGCTAGTTTCTACCCAAAGCTAATCTGTCATCATGTTTGACTTTTATCAAACGAATGATGCCAAACTGGCAAGTTGTCTGACCCAACAAGGATTAACTACTAATAGACATAACGCAGGTAACCTCAATTATTATAATGACTTATAGAAATACTACATCTCTGGCACTTATATTGGAATATACAGTGGTTAATAAGACCAAGTACGTTAGAAATAACATCTCTGGAAAAGAATAATAAGAAATTATCAAAATCTAAAATCAAGGAGAAATAAAATGGGTAAAATAATAGGAATAGACCTCGGAACAACAAATTCTTGCGTAGCCGTTATGGAAGGAAATGATCCGGTGGTTATACCAAATTCTGAGGGTGGAAGAACAACTCCATCAGTAGTTGCGTTTACGAAATCAGGAGAACGATTGGTAGGACAGCCCGCAAAACGACAGGCGATTACAAATCCAAAGAACACGATATCATCCATAAAGAGATTTATGGGCAGATTTATTAATGAAGTCGGAACCGAAAAAAGTGAAGTTCCCTATGAAGTTGTTCCCGGCGAAAGTAATTCTGCAAGAGTAAAAATTCAGGATAGAGTTTATTCACCGCCGGAAATCAGTGCGATGATCCTGCAGAAGATGAAGAAGACAGCGGAAGATTATCTTGGTCAGCCAGTAACCGAAGCAGTTATCACAGTGCCTGCTTACTTTAACGATTCCCAAAGACAGGCAACAAAAGATGCTGGTGAAATTGCAGGTCTGCAGGTAAGAAGAATAATAAATGAACCCACTGCTGCCGCACTTGCTTACGGGTTAGATAAGAAAACAAGAGATCACGTGGTTGCTATTTATGATTTAGGCGGAGGAACATTTGATATATCTATTTTGCAGTTGGGCGAAGGTGTGTTCGAAGTGAAATCAACTAACGGTGATACGCATCTTGGCGGAGATGATTTCGACCAAAGATTAATTGATTATTTAGCTGATGAATTCAAGAAACAGGAAGGTATAGATCTCAAAAAAGATCCAATGGCTTTGCAGAGGTTAAAAGAAGCTTCTGAGAAAGCTAAAGTTGAATTATCTTCTTCAAATGCGACTGACGTAAATCTTCCGTTCATAACTGCAACACAGGATGGACCAAAACATTTAAACATAAACTTGAGCAGATCAAAGTTTGAACAGCTCATTCACGATCTTGTTGACAGAACAAAAATACCTTGTCAGCAGGCGATGAAAGATGCGGGAGTTTCGCAATCAGATATCCACGAAGTAATTCTTGTTGGTGGTTCAACCAGAATACCGATGGTTCAGCAGCTTGTAAAAGATTTGTTTGGAAGAGAGCCGCACAAAGGTGTAAACCCTGATGAAGTTGTTGCAGTTGGTGCAGCAATTCAAGGTGGTGTTTTGGCTGGTGATGTTAAGGATGTTCTGCTTCTCGATGTAACACCATTATCACTTGGTATTGAAACGCTTGGCGGTGTGATGACGAAGCTGATTGATGCTAATACAACTATCCCAACAAAGAAAAGTGAAATTTTTTCAACTGCATCGGATAGTCAGCCATCTGTAGAAATTAATATCTTACAAGGTGAGAGACCAATGGCTGCAGATAACAGAACACTTGGTAGATTCCATCTTGATGGTATTCCACCTGCACCACGAGGTATTCCGCAGATTGAAGTTACTTTTGATATTGATGCCAACGGTATCCTTCACGTAGCTGCTAAAGATAAAGCAACGAGTAAGGAACAGAGCATAAGGATTACTTCCTCAAGCGGTTTGAGCAAAGAAGAAATTGAAAAAATGCAACGTGATGCTAAAGAGCATGCAGCAGAAGATAAGAAGAAGAAAGAAAGCGTTGAGATCAGAAACCAGGCAGACAGTCTTGTATTCCAGACAAAGAAACAGATAGAGGAAATGAAAGACAAACTCTCTGCCGATGCGAAGTCAAAGCTGGAAACAGAAATAAAGAAAGTTGAAGATGCGATTGCAACTAATAATTCTGATCAGATAAAGGCTGCTACTGAATCACTGAATAAAGTGTGGAATGAAATAGCTTCACAGCTTTATCAGCAGGCAGGTCAGCAGACTGCAGAACAGCAGCAGCAAACCGCAGGCGGTCCTGAGCAGACAAAAGATGAGAAAGATAACGTGCAGGATGCTTCATACGAAGTGGTTGACGACAACGATAATAAGGACAAGTAATATTCTTTAACGAGGGATTGGATTTTTCTGATCCCTCATATTTTTATTGAAACGAATTAAAAATAAGGTGTTAATAATGTCAGATAATAAAGGAATAATCGCAGTAAAAGCTTTTAACAATTATTCCATTGAAGAAATACTAAGAACACAAAACAACGTATCGCCTTCATCGGATATTTATGAAAATGCTGATGAGTATATTCTTGTAGCTAATATGCCCGGTGTTTCAAGAAGTGAGGTGCAGGTAAAAGTTATAGAAGAATCGCTGATAGTTTTTGGAAGAATAAATTACGATGAAGCGGTGAACAGGGATTATATCCTGAATGAAAATGAATTGGGGAATTATTTCAGAAAGTTTAAAATCTCCGATTCAATTGATAAAACAAAAATCAGTGCTAAATATGATAACGGTCAATTGATAGTGCACCTACCGAAGAGTGAAAAAATAAAACCAAGAACTATAGATATAGCCTGATTGATTTATAAATATTATTCAGTAGCCCGCTTTTTAGCGGGCTTTTTTATTCTTAAATTTCTATAGTCTCTTACAATGATGTATCAATATTAGTGCATTCATCAGAACCAAAACATAGAGTCATCTTTATTGATTTGATGCGGGCAATTGCTGTGCTTCAAATGGTGCAGGGACATACAGTTGATGTGTTACTCTCACCGGAATTTAGAACTGCTGAGTTTCCTATCTATAATATCTGGTACTTTCTGCGCGGAATGACCGCTCCAATTTTTATGTTCACAGCCGGCACTACTTTTACCTACCTGTTCAAATCCGTTAAAAAACCTTTTGAAGAAAATTATCGTGTCAAAAAAGGTATTCGCAGAGCATTACTTTTATTGTTCATCGGGTATATTCTGAGATATCCATCCTGGACGATTGTAGATTTTTCTGAAGTAACAGCAAAAGCCTGGCAAACATTTTTTATTGTGGATGTATTGCAGCTAATAGGTTTCAGTCTTTTATTAGTGCTATTGATTTTGTTTGTAACTGAGAAACTCAAATTAAATTATACGGTTACTTTTATTGCAAGCGCAGCTTTGATTTTCCTCGCTTCACCATTTATGGAAAATATTAACTGGAACTCTTATTTACCCGCACCAATTGCAGCATATTTTTATAGCGGCTCTGGTTCACTGTTTCCAATATTTCCGTGGGCAGGTTATGTAGTATCAGGTGCTGTATTAGGAAGTTTTCTTGCTCAAAATCCTATGGTATTTAAATCTTCCCGGTTCAGTATACTGCTGGCAATATTTGGTGCAACCTTTATCTTAACTTCAATGCTCAGTGAAATAGTTCTTCAAAAATCACAGATTGTTTTCAGCAATCCTCAAACATCACCAATTACAATTTTCTTCAGAATGGGTTTTGTACTGTTACTCACAACCGTGGTTTCATATATATCATTAAGGGTTGAGAGAATACCTCAATTAATCATTCTTGTTGGAAGAAATACTCTGCTAATTTATGTCGTTCATCTTATCATTCTTTATGGAAGCATCTGGACGCCGGGACTTAATTTACTCTGGGGTGAAAGTTTCTCGGGCTGGCAATCATTCATTGCAGCTTTGATCATGATAATATTGATGACTTATATGGTCATCGTAATTCATAAACTTAAGATTCGTAATAAAGAACTTGTCACCTGATAATTGGGCAGACAGCATAGGTAGATTAGCAATCTTTTTGATAAATTTCATTCAGGAATATTAACATTTAAAAATTCGTTTGATGCGTAAAACAAAATCAACTGATCCCAATCTTACTGAAGAAGAAAAAAACTTCGAGCAAACTATCCGGCCATTAAGTATCAAAGATTTCGGCGGACAGCAGAAGATCACAGATAATCTGAACATATTTATTTCGGCTGCCAAAAAAAGAAATGAAGCACTCGATCATTCATTACTAACCGGACCTCCCGGATTGGGGAAGACTACACTTGCATATATAATTGCAAACGAAATGGGAGTTAAACTGAAAGTAACTTCCGGTCCTGTTCTGGAAAAGCCGGGCGATCTTGCCGGCATACTTACAAACCTTGAAGAAAAATCTGTTCTGTTTATTGACGAGATACATCGTTTAAGTCCAGTTGTTGAAGAATATCTTTATTCAGCAATGGAGGATTATAAGCTTGATATTATGATTGACAGCGGACCAAATGCAAGAACGATTCAACTCAGTCTTCCTAAATATACTCTCGTTGGAGCAACGACCAGAGCTGGTATGTTAACATCACCTCTCAGAGACAGGTTTGGTATAAAATTCAGGCTGGATTATTATGAAGCCGAAAGTATTCAAAAAATAATTTTGCGTTCTTCCAAAATTCTCAATGTAGAGGTTGATGAAGATGCATCTTTTGAAATAGCAAAACGTTCACGCGGAACCCCAAGAATATCTAACAGACTTCTGCGAAGAACAAGAGACTTCGCTGATTATGACAACAAAAAGAAAATTGATATTGAAGTAGCGAAGAAAGCTCTAATTGCTCTTGAAGTAGATGATTTTGGTCTCGACGAAATGGATAAAGAAATAATTCTTGCTATCATAGAAAAATATAATGGTGGACCTGTTGGTTTAAATACTTTATCTGTCGCAGTTAATGAGGACCCAGGAACCATTGAAGAAGTTTACGAACCATTTCTGATTCAGCAAGGATTTATTCAAAGAACTTCAAGGGGAAGAGAAGCAACTGCTCTTGCTTATAAAAGATTCGGAAAGAATAAATTAAAGCAAGGTGATACTGAATCTCTTTTCAAATAATGAAAATATAAACTACTTGCCTAAAAAGTTTTCGAGGTAATTTAATTGAAGAACATTAACATTATTATCACGCTAATAATAATTCCGCTCTCAACAATTTCATTGAGCCAGGAAAAATTATTCATCCCAAGAAATATTCAATCAGCTTATGAAAAGGGGACACGCTCTCCCGATGGCAAACCCGGCAAAGAATACTGGCAGAACTCCGCCGATTACAAAATAGATGTTAAAGTTATTCCATCTACTTATGAAATAATCGGTAATGAAAAAATTACCTACTATAATAATAGTCCAGACTCACTTAAACGTATATTACTTAGATTGTACCCAAATATTTTTAAGAAGGGAAGTGCGAGAGACTATTCTGTTAATCCCGATGCAATTGCTGATGGTGTTTCAATCAATAAAATTGAGATTGAAGGTCGATCTATCAATTTAGAAAACCGAAGTATATTCAGAGTAACCAGTACAATTGCTGTTATTTATCTGCCTGAACCTATTGTTCCTAACTCTTCAATTGATCTTACAATAGAATGGAGTTTTAATCTTTCACCCAATGCAACACTTCGAATGGGTGTTTATGATTCCACTTCGGTTTTTGTTGGCTATTGGTATCCGCAAATTGCAGTTTATGATGATATAGAGGGATGGGATTATTACAACTACGGCGGACAGGCAGAATTTTATAATGACTTTTCAAATTTTGATGTCAGCATTACACTGCCAAACAATTTTGGTGTTTGGGCAACAGGCGAGCTGCAGAATCCTGAAGAAGTTCTTAGTGAAAATATTTATGAAAGATATTCGACTGCAAGGGAATCAGATGAAGTTATAAGAATTGTAACTACAAGCGATCTGAATCTATCTACAATTTATAATAATGATGCAAGCAAGAATACCTGGATATATAAAGCAACTAATGTTTCTGATTTCGCTTTTGCCTTCAGCGATAATTATTTGTGGGATGGAGTTAGAACTATTATCGACAGCAGTAACAATCAATCAGTTTTTGTTCAGGCCGTTTATCCTGTTGACTCACCAGACTTCTATGATGTTGCAGAAGCATCTAAAGACCTTATTAATTATTTCTCTCACGAGATG
>DATIJX010000140.1:0-26178 GCA_035478175.1 Ignavibacteriaceae bacterium | reverse complement strand
CAGATTAGAAAATAAAAATAAAGTAAAACGGTTGAGTATTAAACCTTCGGTCTCTAACGGGCAAGATTTGCTTAAGATATTTGAAGATGTTTTTCGACCCGAAAAATTTTCAAGTTTCGAAGAGCTGATTAGTTATTTGAGCATCGATGAGAACAGACAGGTGATAGTGATTGAAAATTTACAGCATATGTATTTGAGATTTGTAAAAGGACTTGATTGTTTAAAATTACTCACTGATATAATATCAAGAACAAGTAAAAATATTTTCTGGATTACATCAAGCACTTTATATGCAAATGAATTTTTAAATAAGACTATCAGGCTCAATGATATTTTCGGTTACCATATCTCCCTAAGACAACTTCAAAGAAGCCAAATAATTGGTCTGATTACAAAGCGTAATTCAATCAGCGGCTATAAGCTTGAATATGAGCCCGATCCGAAGTTGCCGAGAAAGAAAGATTTCGAAAAGCTTACCTATGAGCAGAAACAAAATTTATTGGAAAAAGAATTTTTTAACTCACTTAATAAATTTGCCCAGAGCAATGTTAGTTTGGCACTGTTATTCTGGTTAAGATCTATCAGAGAGATTCAGGAAAGGAGAGTATTTATTAATGCTGATTTTGAAATTTCTAATACTATATTGAATTCACTCTCACCGGAGAAAATATTTGTGTTGCAATCACTAGTTCTGCATGATGGTTTAAGGGTTACTGATCTGGCAAGAACAATTAATTATTCTTTAAATGAGACCAGGCAGCTTGCACAAATTCTTTATGACGATGGAGTCCTTGTTAAGAATGATGATGTGTTTCTTATCAATCCATTACTTTACAGGCAAAGCATTACTATTTTAAAGACAAAAAATCTTTTGTAATAAGCACCAATGAAGAAATTATTAAACGTACATACTTTAGCTCTCTTTTTTATTACATCACTCTTTCTCAGTGAGTGCAATTTTGTTTTTGCACAACAGGATAGTAATTCTATACATATTGAAATTAAGAGTTCTCAGGATGCGGCACAGAACGACGGAGATGAAAAAGAAAAAACCAGTTTAATTATTACTGATGAAGTGGATATCAACAGTCTCAAAGATTTATTTAAATTTGAAAAAATTATCGCATCTCTTGTAATTCTCCTAGTTGGATTTTACTTACTAAAGATCATAACAAAAATCCTGCAGTATTTTGCAGAGAGAAGAGCCAGCTATAGAATATCCTATAAAGGAACTATACCAATTGTAAGATTATTAGGATGGTCATTCATTGTATATATTATAGTCGTAGTAATCATTCAACCGCCCTTCGGTACTTTGATTGCTGTTTCTGCGTCCCTGGGTATTGCCGTTGGATTGGCAGCACAGGATCTAATCAAAAATATTTTTGGCGGTATAATGATTCTCTTCGATAGACCATTTCAGGTTGGTGATAAGATACAGGTCGGTGATAATTATGGTGAAGTTTTAATTATTGGCTTAAGATCCACACGAATTGTTACAGGTGACGATTCAGTAGTGAGTATTCCTAATTCTGATATTATGACCCAGGCTGTATCTAATTCAAATTCAGGAGAACCCAATTGCCAGGTTGTTGCAGAAATATTTTTACCGATTGATATAGATACAGTTGCAGTAAGAGATATTGCTCTCGAGGCTGCAAGAGTTTCAAAGTATGTCTATCTGAATAAACCGATTAGTGTTCTATTCTTTAATGAAGTTAAAGAAAACAGATCTTACTTAAAGATGAGACTTAAAGCTTATGTTATGGATATACGGTTTGAATTTGCTTTTAAAAGTGAAATGACAGAACTGATTATCAGAGAATTACTAAGTGAAGGAGTATTAAAAAAGGAGGATGTTTCTTAATTGCTGTGCTGAAGTATTCTGAAAGATTTTGTATCAGACTAATTAGTAATTAGTTTTTCCAGCTCCTGAATATCCGCAACCGCATTTATTTTCCTAAAGTAACCAAGTGCTTCAGTAAAATATTGATCACTCTTTTCCAAATCCCGCTTTAGTTTATACAGAAGTCCCAGCTCCTGAGCAGTCTCTGCAAGATTAAGCTTATTGCTCAGTTCTTTATTTAACCTATAACTCGTAAGAAGAGAATTTTCTGCAAGTTCATATTGTCTTCTGTTCCTGCTTATTATTCCTTTCACTTTATAAACTTCAGCAATTGACAATTTATCATTCACTTTATGTGCAATCTCCATCGCCTTATTTGAAAATGCTTCCGCAAGATCAAAATCTTTGAGATGAGTATAAACATATGCCTTGCTGATATATGTGATACCGATATTCTGCAAATAATTTGATCTCATCGAAGCATCAATACTGTAATCAAATTCGCTGATTGCTGCCGAGTATTCTTTCTTCTTGGTGTAGACCATTCCAAGGTTATGTTTAACTTCTGAAATTCGTTTTAAGTCTCCCAGCGTTTCAAAATTGAGCAATGCTCGCTTTAAATAAGAAACAGCTTCGTTATAATTGCTCTGCATATTATTTATGATTGCAAGATTAATTTCAATTTTTCCAACCAACGCAGTATCTTTTATTTTTTCAAGTGATGCTAAAGCGTTTTCGAAATGTTCTTTTGCTCTTTCAAGATTTCCCTGATCACCCTGAATTGTTCCGAAGATATTTTGGCAATGAATGCTTCCCTTAATGTCATTTTCTTCCTTGAAAATTTTTATAGCTTTGTCAAGATAATTAACACTCATTTCCCACTGTGCCTGCCTGCTATATATTTCTCCTATTGAAAGGAAAGCATTTGCGATTATATCGGCAGTTCCTCGTTTACCATCACATAAGTTTATTATTCTTTCATAGATCTCTAATGCAATTTGATTTTCGCCGGATGTGATGGTAAGCTGGCCAAGGTAGATGAAGAACTCAATTAATTTTTCCGTATCATATTTTGACTCAGCGAAAGTGATAAGAAGATCTAAATGGTAACGGGTAAGTGAACCCGAACCAATTTCAAAATTTATTTGATCTCTGACTTTGGCGTCTTTAATGACGGATTCAGTTTTAATTTCCCCGCTTAAAATCCTCAAGAATTCTTTTTTTTCAGCTTTATCTAAAAAATTCTTAAGAGTTTCTTCTATGACAGGATGAATATTTTGTGCTGGATTACTCAAAAATGCTTAAATCAATTTCCTAAAGAGTAAATAATTATATGTATCTCTTACGGCAAGCCTTATGCCATTACAGCTTTTTTAAGGATATGCTCGTATAATTTTTTTACTACTGTCTTTTGTAAAAATTACGTTGAGTAACAAGGAATAATAGATGAATTGTAATTTTTTTTGCTGTTCCAAAATAGGATATGACTCAAAAGGTGAAAGAAGAAGAAGAAGAAAATAATTGTGCTGAGTAAATAGATTCTTGGGTAGTTACTTGACTAATTTTGAGATTTCTTTAAACTGTGGGGTTCCGCAAATGTTAAGTAATTCAAATAGGATTGACTCAGTTGTTGTTACTTCAACGTTGTGATTTCTCATTCTTTCAAGTGCAGTTCGGTAATCAATTTCTTTACGGGATGAAACTGCATCAGCAGCAAGGTTAACCTGGATGTTATTTTCTACAAGATCTAAAACTGTCTGCTGAACACAAACGTGAGCTTCTATTCCACAGACAACAATCTGTGATAAATTTTTCTTCTGAAAATCCTCAAACAGGTCTCCCGCTCCCGAACAGCTAAATGACATTTTATCGAATGGTTTTATTTCAGCTAACTCATCAAGAATTACTTTTGCAGTTGGACCAAGTCCTTTTGGATACTGCTCAGTGAAATAAATTGGTAAGCCTAAAACTTTAAATCCCTTGATGAGCTTCAAAGTGTTATCAACAACTATCTGATGGTTATTTATTACAGGAAGAATTCTTTCCTGGATATCAATAATTAGTAATCCAGTTTTTTCAGGCTTAAGCAGCTTGTTGAATCTTCTAACTTCGCTCATTTCTGTCCTTAGGTTTAACCGTAAATTTTTTCCATTCCATACTTACCGCAGGCGTACATCATCAGCAAGCTCGTGATATCTACTAATGCTTTTTTATGTTCATCAATGTAAATGATTAAATTGTAAACATCGGCAATGAACTTCATCTTATCTACAACTTTTCTTAATTCATTTGAAGAAGGAATGCCATGCCAGTACACCACTTCCTCAATTATCATCTTTTCATATCTCCTCAAAAATTCTCCAAATGAAATTGTATGAATTGATGTTGCTGTCCGTGGTTTACAAATAGAAATCAGGTCGTTGAAATAAGTATCCCAGTGCTTTGCAAGGTCGCTGTTTTTATTTTGCATTACATATCTCGCTTTAGCGAGTGTGAACTTGGCTCTGGTTCTTGGTTTGAAGTATGGAATTAATGCATAACCATCAAAGCTTTTAAATTTATCATCGGGATCAATATATTTCCATCTGCTGATAAGCTGCTTGGCAGAGTATACATTAATTACTTTTGTTTTTGAACTATCTATAAAAATAAATTTTCCCTGCTGCCAGTTGATGACAGTTATCCAGTGTCCCCACTTATCTACACTTAAAATGCAGGGATATCCTCTTTTAAGATGTTGAATAAGAACCTTTATGGCATCTTCTCCGATTTCGCGTCGGAAGTATTTTAAGCGGCAGTCATAATACTTAGCTGCTTCTGATAATCCGATTTCATCAGTTCCATGCCACCACGAGCTGCCTGCTTTTCTTGCAATTGATTTTTCGCCTGCAAAAACTCCAAGCATTACGAGTGCATACTTTAATGCAAATGGTCCACACTGGTATTTATTTGGTTGAGGATAGAAACTCATGCTATGAAATATTTAGGGCGTAAATGTAATTAATCGGATTGAATTAGTCATCATTTAATCTTCAATAACACAAAAAAAATCTTTAAATTTGAGACATGAGAAGACCAAAAATTAAAGTAGCGGTTGTCTATAATGAAGCTGAGCCTGAAATGTATAAAAAGACATCTGATACAGAGGTAAAGGATTTAGAATTCAAGACCTATTTTGAGGTTGATAAAACAACCCCGATGGAAGAGTATGATTATGTTGCCAAAAAGCTCATATCTGTTGGGTTTAATGTCTGTACGCTTAATATAAAGGATAATCTTGAGCTAATGCTTAAGAATTTGAAGGATGAAAAACCGGATGTAATTTTTAATTTTGTTGAGATTTACAAGGATAACCCAAGATTAGAGATGAACATTGTGGGGCTTTTTGAGCTAATGGAAATACCTTATACCGGTGCTCCTGCGATGGGTTTAGCCAACTGTCAGAATAAGATTCTTGCTAAAAGATTACTAAGTTCGGCTGCAATTAGAATTCCACATTTTTTTATTGTATATGCTAAATCAGCCAGATATCCACATAAGCTTAACTATCCGCTTTTAGTTAAACCAGCCTTTGAAGACGCAAGCGTTGGAATTGAGAATGAATCAATTGTAAATAACGGCAAGCAACTCAAGAAAAGAATTGAACATGTCCTTAAACAATATAATCAGCCGGCACTTGTGGAGGAGTTCATTGAGGGCCGGGAGTTGAATGTAGCAGTTATGGGGGATAAAAGGCTTCGGGTTCTGCCAATAAGTGAAATTGATTTTTCGACGATGCCTGATCATCTTCACAACATTGTGAGTTTTCAGGCAAAATGGGATCCACATCACGAATCTTATCATAAAACTATTCCAATTTGTCCAGCTCCTCTTCCAAAGAACATTGAGAAGAGAGCCAAAGAACTTGCATTCAAAGCTTTCAAAGTGATGGGATGCCGGGATTATGCCCGGGTTGATATGAGATTGTCAAAAGACAACAAACTTTATGTGCTGGAAGTAAATCCAAATCCTGATATTACTGAAGGAGCCGGATTTATGAGATCTGCCCAGCATGCCGGGATGACTTATGCTCAGGCTTTGAAAAGAATTGTTAAATACGCTCTGGGTCGAAGAAATGTTAAAAAGTCAGTTACAGTTCCTGCCTGAGTATTGAAATCACTTCTTTGAGCGAGTGTGTTTCAAAATCCGGTTTTATGTTGATGCTCTTATCAAGTGGAAATTTTGTTTTACCTGTATAGATCAATATACCTTTCCCTCCAATATCCTGAGCAGCCTTAATATCATTTTCGATATCGTCGCCAATCATATAAAATCCATCTTCTATTTTAGCTTCGATGCTTTCAAGTGCTGCTTTGAAGTAATGAGGTGAAGGTTTTCCGATTAGAATTGCTTCTTTGCCTGAAGCAAATTCAATCCCTGTTATAAAAGCACCGGCATCAATCAATAATTCTCCGGCAGGATTCCAGTATTTATTTTTATGCATTGCTATAAGATCAGCTCCAGCAAATACTTTTTTAAATATATCGTTTACTATTTGATAATTCCATTTATCCTCAATATCGCCTATGACAATTGCTTCCAGGTTTTCTTCATCAATCATTTCATCAAAGTGATGAATTAAATAATCACGGCAGTAAACCCGAACTTTTTTATAATTCTTTTTTACAAATGAAAGCGCTGCATCGAATGCAGTGATTGCTGGAATACTTAGTTCGATATTGTGAGAAGAGAAAAACTCTTTTACCAGATCCCCCGTTCTTAATGTAGAGTTGCTTAGTATGCAGGCAGGAATTTTATTTTGATTGATGAAATTAAAAAACTCTTTTACATCAGGGGCAGGGGAGTTACCAAGTTTCAGAACACCATCAAGATCAATTAGAATAGGTTTATGCTTCATAAACATCTAAAAAGAAAGGCGGCTATGAGCCGCCTATGTTTTAAACTTTTGATTTTGCTAATACGGGAAATTTCATTTTTACTAAATGATATAATCCAAAAAGAACTCCAACGAAAAATAAATCACTCAGCAATGTCTGATGGAAAAATGGAATTGCTGCAGTATAGCAGGCTGCAAGACCGATACCCGTTTTTGCATAATAACCAGTTGAGAGCCATATTCCTAAGTTTGTGATGATAAAGAAACTTACTGAAGAAATGACGGATGCAAAAAAGATGTTTCCAATCTTTTTCTCCTTCAGCATCATCATACCAAGCATAACTATCAGTGCGAAACTTAAATATACTGCCCACATAGTTTCGTGGAATCCAAGAATTAAATCAGTAATAAACATTGCCGCAAGCGGGACTAGAAAAGCTGCCCACTTTTTATTAAAGTAAGCGCCGCCGAATAAAGCCATTGCAGCAATCGGTGCAAAATTCGGTGGATGCGGAATTAGTCTTACAAATGCAGCTGCGAATATCATTAATGTAACAATCCAAAATTTAGGTGTTAATTTATCCATACTAGTATCCTTTCTGATAAAAAATTTGTGAAAATATTTTCGGTTTATAATTGTTCAAAGATAAAGTTTATTAAGGTTAAAAACATGTCCCGAACTTGTTTCGGGATCTAATATTTTTTAGGCTTATAAAGTTCATATTCTTACTCTTAATCCTACTCCCGCCCTTGTCGAGGTTCGCCCTCAGCGATTTATTCTACTCTCAGACTTATTCCACCATAAACAGAAAACCCTGCGGTGCCGTAACCATAAATTTCTTCGTATTTCTTATCTAAAAGATTTTCAATTCTGCCCTGCAATCTTAAAAACGGAAGAACATCATAATGAGCAGAAAAATTTATGAGGAAGTAATCCGGCATCACAATCCTTGCAGGGTAATTAATAAAATCAGGTTCTTCCCGTTGGCCAACATACATAAATTCAACATTTGCATTTGTGGATTCAGTGAAAGAATAACTAAGGAACAGTCCGGCTTTATGCTCTGGTCTTCTTACAAGCTGCTGATCGAAGTCAGGTGTGTTTTCACTTATATCTTTTGCATTCGTGTATGTATAGTTTGCTTTAGTTTCAAGACCATCTACCAAAACTGCTTTTGTGAAAACTTCAACTCCCTTTGTCTCAGCTTTATTTATGTTGATTGTCTGAAATGTAACGGGATCAAAACCAAACATATCTTCAAACTTATTGAAGAAATAAGTTGCCCCGATTGAAAAACCATCACTCCAGAAAAACTGTTCAACACCTGCATCCCATCCGAGACTTTTTTCTGGAGTTAATTCCTTGTTGCCATAAAGCGGATCGTATAAATAAAACAATGACGGAGCTTTGAAGCCTGTTCCAAAAGTTACTTTCAGTTTTGTTCCTGTATCCCAGAACATATATGCTGGAGCAATGCGATAAGTAAGCGCATTCCCAAACTGACTATTGTTATCTAATCTTACCCCAATTGTTCCAAAAAAACTTTCACCAACTTTGAATTGGTCTTGTATAAAAACACCAAAGGTATTTACATCCACTTTAGGAATTATACTTGCAAAATCGGGTGGGCTCATATCAAAAAATAAGTAATATTCTGATTCCATCTCCTCGATTTCATATTCGATGCCTGCCGTCAGAATATTATTTTGAATAAAATGAAAATCATTCTGCCAGTCCGCTTTATATTTTTTGCCATTGTAGTTGCTTGTTGAACTATAGAAGCTTGCGGGTGATGACTCAAAAGAATAATTTCTTAAATTGCTGAAAAGTGAGACACCGAATTTCTGATTCCACTTATTCTCAGATAAATTTAGTTTACCCTGTGCACGAACAACAAATTCTTCCTGGTCAAAAATGTAAGTTGGATCATCCCAGTTTTCCGGTGGACCGAATGATTGATCCAGGTCTGAGTTTGAGTTGTTGTATCTGAAAATAAGATCAGCTTTGAAGTTATCAGAGAATTCATAACCAAGTATTGAACTGATGTGATCAAGCTGGTATCCATCTCTCTCGGTGTTGCCGTACTTTTCCGATGCTGCTGAGTAGCCATCACTTTTTATTCTGCTCAATGCAACTGAATAGTTGAACTTATCCAGCTTGCCGAATGATGAGACAGTTCCCTTAAAAGTGTTGTAGCTTCCTCCTTCAATGCTGATGCTGGAAATTGGTTTTGCCGTGCCCTGTGCACTGATGATGTTGATCACACCTGCAAGTGCATTTGAACCGTAAAGTGTGCTTTGAGGTCCGCGAAGTATTTCAATCCTGCTGATGTTATCCGTTGGCAGACTGAAGAAATTATAAAAGTTTGACGGGTCACTTGTAAGGTTCACTTCAACACCATCAACTAAAACAAGAGTATGTGATGAATTAGCACCTCTTAAGTAAAGGTTTGAAACTGAAGCTTTGGTCCCTTGCTGAGAAAAGCTGAGTCCGTATTCATTCTTAAGAATATCAAATGTATTGAATGAATTTTTGTTTGCTATTTCTGATGAATCAATAATTGAAATTGAGTTTGCAAGCTCAAGAGTATTTGAAGGAGTTCTCGTTGCAGTAATTACAACATCAGTCAGTTTATAAAAACCTGAAGAATCTGTTTTATGAACTATACCGGTCTGCGCAAATGAAAATGCAGACACAAGAAAAACAGCAAAAAGGATGATGAATTTTATTTTTACCATAGAAGTTACTCCTTTATGAAAAAGTCAAATAAGTAACTTCGCGGGTTAAAAGTTGAAAGAAAACGATTGATGAAAAGATGATCGTTAAACTAACCTCTTTATAAACCACACAGGTTTATTCTCGCGAAGGTTGATTAAATTTTATTTGCGGCAGGTCTCCTGGCTTCAATTAGTCATTTGTTACCAGTCATTTGTCATTGGTGTTTCCAATGACTATTGACTAATGACCAACTTTTACAGTTGCGCGACAGCGCCGGAATGGTTCAATTTTATTCCGAACCTGCCTCGCCGTCAGGCAGGCTTGTTTCGGAATCTCAGATCCTGAAACTAGTTCAGGATTAAGAACTTCACCGGACTTCCCTATAATTTCCCTTGTCCCTGTAATTCGGGATGGGAACACCGTAAACATTTGAAAGAACTACTTTAACTTAATTTGTTGAAGTGAATAATCAAAATTTTTTATCTCGTAGCTCAGGTCTTCAGACCTGAAAGGGCGACAGTACTATGTAATTTTTCACAGCTCTGGAGAGCTGTGTTACGGCAAACGCTCGTTTTTCTAAAATTTAATCAAAATCTGTAAGTAAGATTCGCCAGAAATCTTCCTGAAGTTCTCGTATTCTCAAAAATTCCTTCGTAAGTAAAATTGAGAAGAACAGGTTTCAGCAGGTAGGTGTTCAGATTTATAGAAACAGAATTCTGTTTGAGCTCTTCAATTCCTGATCTAAATTTATAATTAGTAAACCTGTATCCAAGCATAATATCAAATCCATAAACTATCGGTCTGTTTAAACTTGCACTCCAGATATCTCCTTCAGTATAACTGCTGCTCAATCGGTTAAAGGAAACTGTTGCACTTGTTTCAATTCCGGGTATTTGTGAATATGTTATGTAGCCGCCATAATTATTTGAGGGTTTTAAATCCCCATTTCGATAGCGATAACCATAATCACCGCCAAAATATAAATTTCTTATTGGCTTTAATGTTAGTCTTGTTCGGAAGCCTTGCCTCGTTTCATTTTCAATTATACTGTCCAGAGTTGTTTTAAATGTTTCATAATAGATTACATTTTTTCGAGCATCATAAGAGAGCATTATAGAAAATAAATCACTCGGGCGGATATTGATTGATGTATAAAGACTTGTAAGTGAAAAATCAGTTTTGTTTTCACCCATTTCCTTCTTGAACAGATCAACTTCTGATGATACGAAGATCCTTGTGTTTTGAATTGCTGAATTGGAGTGCTGGAAGTAAAGAAATCTTCTGTCAGTTTTGAAATCATTTGTCTGTTCAAAGTAGCCAAGTGTATTCTGCATATCACCATTAGCAAACAAATCTGCTCTGTTCACGTAAGCTCCATATTCAAACAGCTTGGAATTTAAACCCATATTGTTAAAATCAGGTCTTGAGCCAACTGCTGTACCAAATGACCATTCATCAACCCCGGTTTCAAATTGCAATCCATCTATCGAACCGACGTTGGATATTTTATTATTGATATGTCTTCCAATCCAAAGAAGTGTTCGCGGGTTGAAATCATATTTGACTGCAAGATCATACACGCGAATAGCTTGAGATAGATCAGAAGTAATTTCATTCCACTCATCTGCACGATAAGCGAAGCTGATGTATTGCGAATACGAAAAATCTGAGTTACCTATTCGTCCGGCATTCAACTGAAATGTATATCGCCAGCGCTGATAGTCGTAGCTCGTTTGATTATTTGTGAAGTTAGAATATGATTGAACTGAGACCCTTCCAGATAAAGTGGAGACAGGCTCAAGAGAAGTTGTCGTAACTACTTCATCAGCTACAACAGTTGGAACAATAACAGGTGCTACCACTTCTGTGCTAATTGTCTCCGCCTCTGCCTCTTCCGAAACAACAAATGCATAAAGAATATTACTCACTTCCAGCTTATTAGAAGTTATTGATATTCCTGCAAGTGATGTTGAAGATTTGTGATCAACTCTTACTGCGGGAAGAAAATCATTTTTCTCTTTCAGAAATAATGTATCCCCGACCTCTATTCCTTCAGTGCTTTTGAATTTCACATAAACATTTTGTGAAGAAATATAACTAACCGAGCCTTCAACGACTTTAGTATTCTGCATCTGTGCAGAAAGACTAATAGTTAATGCAAATATCGTTATTAGTATAATCTTCATCATACTCAAAGATGTCTTTCAATTCTATCAATAATGGGTAAGCCATCCCAATCAGAAGTACTATGACATTCCCAGCAATTTGTAGGATCTCCGGGATTATGTTCTTCAAGAAAATCATCCATATGACAACTGAGACATTGCGGCTGATAATTCGGTTCTGAGTGGCATTCATTACAATCAACGTTATTGTGATCAGTCGAAATAGGGTAGAATGAATGATTAAAGTTTGCCGGAATCCATCCATTCATATTATGGCACTGCAGACAATCTGAAGAAAAGTTTAATAACTGATGTGGTGGATTTATAGTTGCATTATATTCGCTTTGATGACAGCCAATACAAGTGTTCGGTGTATTGTTATAGTTCCCGTTATGACAGTCAATGCAATTCGAAATGTTGGCATGTGCACCGATCAACTGGTAAAATTGATTATGAATCGGGAAAGTTGCTGGATGCCAATTCGGATTTGTAGTATGACATTGTTCGCAATCTGTTGGAAGTGAGAGAGCAGTATGATTTGGGTTTGTACTTTGCTGAAAATCCTGTTGATGGCAATCGTAACATATTGTACTCGTTCCTGTAAAACCTGATTCGTGACAGTTAGAACAATCAACACTGATGTGAGCACCAGTCAATGGAAAGTTAGTAGCGTTGTGATCAAATGTTACCTGATTCCATGCAACGGAATTATGACACATTTCACAATTTGTTGGAAAACCCTGTGCAACATGATCAGGCGCAATATTATAATCATCCTGATGGCAGGAAATGCATTCTGAATTTAATCCTGTAATTACTCCCTGATGACAATTTGAACATTGAATATTTAAGTGAGCGCCTGCTAATTCAAATCCTGCTAACGAGTGATTGAATGTTGATGGAATCCACGCAGTTGAATTATGACACTGCTCACACTGGGTTGGAATTCCTGCCGCAATATGATTTGGGTTTTGTGCATTGTTGTAAGGAACTGAATGACAATCGAAACAAAGGTTGGGAGTGCTTACATAATTTCCGTTATGGCAGGAAGCACAGTCATTTGAAATTTCAAAATGTCGTCCAAGTAATTCATAATATTGATTGTGAACAGGGAAGAGTGCAGGCTTCCAATCTGGTTCAGTTGTGTGGCAGCTGATGCAATCAGTTGATAAACCTAATTGAGTGTGACTTGGATTTGTTGTGTTGTTAAAATGTGCTTGATGACAGGCGATACATTCAGTCGGAGTGCCTTGATAACCCGTTGTGTGGCATTGCTGACAATTTACTGTTAAGTGTGCACCTGTTAAAGGAAAAATAGAAATGCTGTGATTGAATGCATTTCCTTTACTTCCGTCGGGATGACAAGAAAGGCAGGCATTACTTTCATAAACATATCCCTGAACTCCCTGATGTTTGTCATTCATCTCTTGCTGATTATGTTCATGGCAACTTATACAAGTGAAAACTGAATAGTTGCCTGGTACATCATGGCAATCTGCACATTCATTCCATTCACCTGCGTGCTCTCCTGAGTAAATAGGGAAGTATAATCCATCGTGATCGAAAGTTGCCGGTGACCAGCTGTAAATTGTATGACACTGAATACAATCTGTAGGAAACCCTGCAGCGGTATGGTTGGGATTTGTAGTTGCGTTATAGGTATCAAGATGACAGCTTACACACTCAGTTGAAAGACCTGTGAAATTTCCTCCTTGCTCATGACAGGCAAAACAGTTTGATAGTTCATGACCACCAACTAAAGAAAAAAAATCGTGAGCAATGTTTGATGCTGTCCACTCGCTTGCAGTAATTGCATGACAATCCTTGCAGTTAGTTGAGAAGCCTGCAGAAACGTGATTTGGGTTTTGCGCTGAGTTGTAATTGTCTGCATGACAGGAATAACAATCAGTACTCAACGGTTCAAAATATAAATCGACATAACGCGCGTGACATTGCTGGCAATCAGCAGTTAAATGATTTCCAACAAGAGGAAATCTTCCTTTCTGATGAAGACCATTTATATCTTCAACCATCCAGGTTTTTGATGTGTGGCATTTGGAACAATCTTTTCCAACTGTTCCCTGGTGAAGATCAGTATGACAGGAAATGCAATCAGAACTTACTTTTGAAAACTCAAGCGAGATGTGACAACTTCTGCAGTCTGCGGCTTTATGCTGACCGGCTAACTCGAACTTTGTAATGCTGTGATCAAACTGAACTTTATTTAGATCAACCTTCCAATCATCTGATCTATGACACAGTTCACAATCAAAATCAAAATCGTCACCGTGAGGTGATTGTGCAAATACTGAAATTGAGAATAGAAAAACCAGAATTATTTTTTGTGGCAGGCTGCGCATTTGAAATCTTCTAATTTGAATTTGATGAAAGTAATTCCATTTATTTCTACTTGTGGATGACATTTTGAGCACTCAACATTTTGATGTGCACCTTCTAAACTAAACTTTGTTTTGCTATGATCAAACTTTTCCGGCTTCCAATTTTCAAATGAATGGCATTTGCTGCAGTCAGAAATTCCTTCAACTTTGAACTGCCCATCGTGAACATCCTGATGACATTCTTCACATTCTTTTCTGGCTGAGCTAAAAACTATCGATGATATTTCAATTTCACTCACTCTGTGACAGGAACCGCAGTTTACCGCAAGATGCTTTCCTGACAAAGAGAATTTTGTTTTACTATGATCAAATGAAATAGTATTCCAGGATGTAGTTTGGTGACAAAATTTACAATCATTTTCTGGCAAGAATTCAGCTTTAAGCTCATTTTCGTGAATATTTTTATGGCAGCTAATACACTCAGTTCCAATGCCTTCAAAGTGCCAGTTGTTTTGCTGATAGTGACAACTTTCGCAAGGCGTAGCTAAATGTGCGCCGGTTATTTGAAATTTAGCTTTATTGTGCATTTCAACTGTAAATGTGGAAGGCCTAAATCCATTTTCCGAATGGCAATCTGAACAGTTCTGTGTTTGGTTGTCGAAGACAAATTGTGCTTTATGAAAATCTGTGTGACAATCTGTGCAAAGAGCAAACTTCATTTTATAACCCGAAGGAGCTTTATGACAATTATTACAGCCAACTGATTTGTGTTTCCCTACTAATGGAAATTTTGTTTTGCTATGATCGAATGCTGCTTTATTAATCTGTTTGAAGCTTACAGTAACATGACAGCTTGAACAATTCTGTCCGAAGCTTCCGTTATGAACATCTTTATGGCAGGAATTACAGTTCTGAAATGGAATGCCTTTAAATACCTGAAACTGTTTTCCGTTCTTCGTTTCGATTTTATGGCAGCCGATGCATTCGACTTTCTGATGAGCACCGGTTAATGTGAAAGCAGCGGTTGAATGATCGAATTTCACAGCAGGTTTGAACGCTTCAGTAGTATGGCAGTTGGTGCAATTTTCTCCGAGAGTTTTCTGATGATAGTCCTCATGACAGGAAGAGCAGCTTGTGCTTAAGCCAAGATAAGTATTTTTTCTTTTCTTTAGACTATAGTCAGAGATGAACTCTGACTTATGGCATTCTTTGCAATCTGCATTGCTGTGCTTGCCAGTTAAACTAAAACCCGTTTTATAATGATCGAAACTATTCGGATTGAAGTTGACTATTCTGAAATTTCTTCCGTGGTGTTCGCTATGGCAGCTGGAACAGTTTTTATTTTTTACATCTGAACTTGAATGATAGCCGGTGCCGGAACTAATTCGTGATTTAATTTCAGTATGGCAATCGAGGCATTTTGCATTGCTGACCTGCTGACCGAGTTCATGGCATTTTGTGCAGTTGCTTATTCCTTCAAGATTTGCATGAGCGTTTGTTAAATCTCCCGGGGAAATTTGTGCAAGAATTGGTGCGTAAAAACAAATGAAGATAAAATATGTAAAAAGTTTAAAGATTTTTTCTCTCTAAATGTTTTAGTGCTTTAAAATGGCTTCGCCAAATTTTTTAGTGATTCTAATTCCGATTTCCTCTAAAAACTTGGTTGGAAGAATTCCACCTGCAAAAATATAAACAAGATCATTTTCAATTACGAGCGGGTCATTTGTGTTTTGTAATTTTAGTATAACACTGTTGTCAAGTATTTCAGATACTTCAGAGTTAAGTAATATCTTAACTTTTCCACTTTTTGAATCGTTTGCTATCCTCTCAAGATTTTTTGGTTTTAACCTCGCAAAAGAATCACCTCTGTATGAGATGGTGACGAAATTGTTTTCATCGGCAAGTAATAATGCACTTTCAATTGCAGAATCGCCACCACCTACGACTAAAACCTTCTGGTTGTGAATTAATTCCGGTTCAAGAAGTCTGTATGATACCTTTTCTTTTTCCTCCCCGGGAACATCTAATTTTCTTGGTGAACCTCTTCTTCCAATTGAAAGGAGAACTGCCTTTGTAGTGTAATGATTTTTATTAGTTTGAACTATAAGCATATCTCCTTGCTTTTCGATCTTTTCTACTTTTTCCTGTTCATTAATCCTAATATCGTTTTTAGTTAACACCTCTTTCCACAATTCAAGCAATTCAGCTTTGGATGTTTCAGACAATTTGACTTTACCATACAGTGGAAGATCCATATGAGAAGTCATCACAATTTTTGCCCGGGGAAAATTGGAAACTGTTCCGCCCAGAGTATCCTGTTCAAGTGTTACAAATTTAAGTTTTCTCTTAGTTGCCTCTAGAGAAGCTGAGATTCCTGCCGGTCCTGCACCAACAATCACAACATCATATTTTGCATTAACTTTGTCTGAAATTTTTGAAGTAAGATAACTCATTGCCTGTTTGCCCTGCTCGACGGCATTTTTTATTAAACCCATACCGCCAAGTTCACCTGCAATATAAATTCCTGGTATTGTTGTTTGAAATTCCTGGCTAATATGCGGCAGATCAACGCCCCTTTTTTCAGTTCCGATGCAGAGTGAAATTGCCTGAACCGGGCAGGCGTGAAAGCAAGCTCCGTGTCCTACGCATCTTGAAGCGTTAACTGTAACAGCTTTACCATTTACAACACCAAGAATATCCTTTTCAGGACAGGCAGCAACGCATGCAGCACTTCCAATACAAATATCATAGTTGATTACAGGATGAAGCGAGACAGGTTCGTGAAAGCCAAGTTCTTTTGCTTTGGCTATTTTTTTCTTTGTGGCTTGTGAGTGCTTTTTATGTTTTTTGATGTAGTAATAGAAGAGTAAAGCGATGAAAGCAATTACTATTAAATATGTGGCTATGTTTTCAACAATTACTTCCATCGCTCAGATGATTCTTAAACACCTTCCAAATTTACTTAATTCTTAAAACAACTCCAGTAGTTGCATCAATTCTGATTTCCCATTCCGGCGATATTAAAAATCTGTATTCCCATCTGTTGTCACTTTCGTCTTTTTCCAATTTCCATTCTGTGATAGCACCATTCCTTGCATTCAGGGCAATAGCTTTTGCATTTGAGTAATCAATTAAGTTCATCCCCGGCTGAACTTCATAATCAAATGAGGGAGATGTTCCTTTCATTTCAACCATTGTGCCATCATTGACTCGATATTTTATTTTTAATTCTCCGCCTGATAAGGTAATCATGTAAACTTCCCAGACTTTTACGCCATTATGGGTTGTCAATTCTGTCTTTGTAACCGTTCCAGAATTTGTCTGTTTTGCCTTTTGAATTGCTTGAGTATCTGTAATTGTTGAACCATTATTGGTGCTGTTCACATCTTCGGAACAAGCAATGGTTAGACTGAGGGAAAGAATTAATCCCAGAAGAAAAAAAGATTTATATAACATTTTATACTCCTTTTAGATTGTTGTTAGTTACTAATCATATCATATAGTATCAATATTTAAATTTTGGTGACATTCACTTCGGATAAACAAATTAGAAAAGGTAAAAAAATGCCCTCCCGTTGCAATTCCAGGAGGGCAGGGAGGGCGTGACTTAATGAAATTATTTTGGAAATATTCTACTTTATTAAAATGTGTCCATCGTAATGCTAACGAAGGAGGATCATTTTCTTCGTTTCAACAAATGAGCTGGTCTGCAATCTATACAAATACATTCCACTTGCTAGACCGGAGGCATTAAAACTAACTTCATAATTTCCTGCCAGCTTTTCCTCATTCACTAATGTTGAAACTTCATTTCCCAGAACATCATAAACCTTCAGAGTTACTAATGACGAATGACCAATGACAAATGTCAGTTTCGTTGCTGAATTAAACGGATTAGGATGATTTTGTTCAAGATTGAATTTTCCCGGAATCTCGGAAATTTGTTCAACTTCTGTTGGGGTGGATTGTGAATATTTTATTACAGAATAGTAGAACATTCCCACCGTGTACAAACTCAAATCGGAACCAAGTGCAAGACCCTTTCCGATTCCCGCATATAGATTGACCTCAGCAACCCAGGGGTTGCTTCCGTCTGAATTATATCTTACCGTTTCCAATCCATGATATGTGGTCCCGCCAGATGCTAGACCCACATTCCCCGTAATATATATTTCGTCCTCTGGTCCAGTCAAAGCAAAGTAAGGATATTCTTCCCATCCCGGATTTAATTTAAATCTATTATACCATAAAAGATTTCCGGAAGGATCGAATTTAGCTGTAAGCCAGCCCGGGAATTCCCCGGGTAAGTCACCAAAACCAGTAATTAATATGTTGGATTGAGAATCAATATTCACCAGTTTCCCAAATTCAGAATTACCAAAGTCATAAAATTTTTGCCAAAGATGATTACCGGAATAATTATACTTTATTAGTCTGATATCATTACTTGTTCCGGTATTAACATCATAGAATGAGCCTGTAATAAAAATTCCTCCATTATCATCAACCCTAATACTTTGTCCGGCTGTTCCCGATTCCTCTTTAATCCATTGACGCACACCTGCGCTGTTATACATAACAGTAATTAAACCTCCACCCTGGCCGCCACCCGTAATAAAAAGATTACCTGCCTGATCTAAATCCATACTGGTTGGTGTATGAAATCCACCAGTCTGATCAAAAGTATCAAACCATAATTGAGTTCCATCCGGTGCATATTTAACTGTCACGAAATCGTATGTTGCTGTATATTGCCATGCTCTTCCTGTTACATAAATATTGCCGGACTGATCAACAATTGAACGCACCGTAAAAGCCCAGGTGCCCGAAATTAATTTATCCCAGAGCAAGTTCCCGTTGTTGTCATATTTCAAAGTAAGCAATCCAGTCTCAACCGGATTACTGCTGAAAGTACGAGGATATCCGGTCACAATAATATTACCGGACGGGTCAACGGATAACCAGGTTGTAACCACACCAAGATCTTGAATCGAATAAACTCTCTCCCAGATTAAATTTCCACTTGTGTTGTATTTCGTGATTATAATCTTGGTGTGATCGCCAGATTGACCGGCGACGAAAACATTTTCGTTATTATCAAGCCCGATCATAACCCCAACAGGAAAATCAGTAAAATTATTTATTACCCATTCCGTGTTGACCTGCTGGGCATTAATAAAATTAGCAAATACAATCATTACGATTTTGGCTGCAAGTATTTTCTTCATTTTTTAAAACCTTAATTAATTCAAATGTTATCTACTCTAACGACATTTGTCGCTATTTAATTAATATCATTTTTTTTGATTGAGAAAAACTTCCTGCCTGCAATTGATACATATAAATTCCACTTGGTAATGTAGAAGCATCAAAAGTTATATTATAAGATCCTGCCGGTTTTTGTTCATTAACCAAAGTTGCTACTTCATTTCCGAGTATATCGTAAACCTTAATTATTGCATTACCGCCCACGGGTAACTGATAACTGATTACGGTTAACGGGTTAAACGGGTTTGGATAATTCTGTTCTAAAGAAAATATTGTTGGAGCATTTATTTCAACATCAATTGTATTGGTGTATTCAACCGTGCCATCAAAATCAATTTGCTTTAATCTGTATAAATATGTTCCTGAAGATAAATTATTATCAACAAAAGAATATGATTGTGTTTCGGTTGTTGTTCCTGTGCCGTTAACAAAACTAATGCTTTCCCAAAACAGATTTCTCACTTCGTTCGAAATGACACTGCGCTCAATATAAAATCCTGAGTTATTTGTTTCAGTAGCAGTTGACCAGTTAAGAGTTACATTATTCCCATTAACTGCTGCACTAAAAGAACTAAGTTCTACAGGTATAATTGTTCCTGTTACAGTAAGAACAGCAACGCCTCTGCTGGCACAGCTTATCCAGAGTTCATATCCATTCTGAATGTTTTTCATTTCTATATCATAAATTTGTGCATGCGGCAATCCTCCTGTTTGCTGCTGAGGAATAATTCCAAAGTTTGTCCCATCAAACCAGCACAATCCATAAGTTGAAGTTGTTGTGCTTTGAAAATTTGCAAACCATAATCTTCCGTCGGGCGTAACTAATAGCGGTGAAATGTTATCGCCGGGAATTTGAGAGTTTGATGGTGAGTAAAACTGATAGGTTCCGTCATTAGCATTTAATTTAAATAATCCCTTATTACTTCCTACCCAGGCAATACCATTCAAATCTGCGGCGACTGTCGTGAGAAGATCACTTTGCGGATCAAGTTCTGGAAAATCTGTGTTATATCTTGTGAAGTTGTACGAGCCGTCCGTACGTAATGCCTGAAATCCGGAACTTGCCCAAATGGTTCCCGGTCTTGATGGGTCTTTTGCTATTTTATATCCCCAGCCGTCAAATGGTACAGTAGTCCAGGTATTGTTAGAATAATATTTAAGATTATAATATTCTCCCAGGCTCCATAACCTGTTTTGAGAATCTTCAACAACGCCTTCAGAGCGGTCATTAGGATAATTAAGCGAAGTATAATTGCTTCCGTTCCAGGCATGTAAATAACCAAACATTGGATTAATAACAACAGTGCCATTAGACGGACGATAGTAGATGACTTCAGTATTGTCAGTTTGGAATGGAAACGGATAGCCTAAACCATAATTTGCATTATTATATCCCGTCCATCTTGTTCCATCAAACTTTTGAAACCCGCCAACTCCAGATCCGCCATTACCAGTCATCCAAACATTTCCCTGATCATCAATTGAAATATCGTTAACCCAATAATCAATCTGTGATGAATTTGTAATTCGATATCTCTGCCACGTACCAGTCTGAGCATCTCGTTTTGCAGCACCGCCAACTCCTGTTGCCCAGATATTTCCATTTTCATCTATATCGATACCATAAGAAAATGCTCCATCTTTCCACGCACCAAGATTTTGCCATGAAGTTCCGTTGAATTTCCAGACAACACTGTTTCCATCAATTAGTAGAGCTTGATTGTTTCCGTAAGCTTTAAATGACCAAATGTCATTTATTAATGATGACACAGGTGGCTGTGTTGGAGTAACCCAGCTGCCAGATTGAGTGATGTAATCCAGAGAATATGTTCCGGGAGTAGTGGATACTCTTATTGCCCATAAGTTTTGTAAGTCATCAACACAATCGTTACCGGGCAGCTTAATAACTTCACCTGGATTACCATTATTTGGTAACTGGGTGAACAATTGTGTATCACTGTCAAAAACAACAACTATCGATTCGTAACCAGCCCATACCAGGTAACCACCATTGGGTTTTTCCTGGATGGAGACATTAATTAAAAATGGAATAAGCGGTGGCCAGTTATTAGCTGTTGTTCCATAACCCCAGTAACGCCAAACATTAGTGTTTGGATTATAATTTACAAGTCCTCCGTCACCCCAGGTAACAGAAATTACAGCAATCCATATAGATCCATCAGGTGCAATTGCAAGATCTCTGCTTCTGCCGCCTGGATGGATTGAGTTGTTCGCTCCCCAAAATTCTAAAGAACTTCCACCAACTGAAGGATTAAATTTTAAAATGCCCCGCCAGGTTGCCATCCATAATAACCCGTTAGCATCTTCTTCGATATCACTGATACGTGATGAACCGACATCGTTTATATTCCCAATTACCGGATAATCAACATTCGAATAATTTATCCATCTATTTTCTGCCTGAATTAATTTTGCGAAACCACCCTCTTCAAAGCCGGGAGTGTAACCTGCAAGGTAAGGGTCACCATCATGGTCAATCCAGATAGCTTCAACATAGTCACCTTGTATACCAGTGTTGCCTGTGTTGTAATATCGCCAGGAATATGTATATGGGTCCTGAGGAATAACCTCAGAGACAAAAACCAAAAAACAGGTAAGTGTAATAATTGTAGTTCTCAAAACAGCTCCTAATAATAATTTTAATAAATATTCATTTGTTAAATAAAACGCCAAAAAAAAGATTTTATCGGGTAATTATTTTAATAATATCATTTTCTTTGTTTCTATAAAACTGCCCGCTTGTAATTTATAAAAGTATGTTCCACTTGATAACGAAGAAGCATTAAAATTTACTTCATAATTTCCTGCAGGTTTTTCTTCATTAACTAAAGTTGCAACTTCATTGCCAAGAATGTCATAAATTTTAAGTGAAACAAATCCGAAATCCGCAATCCGAAATCTGATATTTGTTACCGGGTTAAATGGATTCGGATAGTTTTGTTTTAATGTGTAACCTTCCGGAGCTATTCCATCTTCATTAACCACTGATACGATTGTCTGATTGATTCTAGCTGTATTACCACCTACAACATAAACATCATTATCACTACCAAGAGTAATATCATTGGCGTAACTACCGGGTAGTGTTACAGTCCATGCAGATGTGCCATCACTATTTACTTTGCATACTGCCATTTCAGTTAATGTTCCAGCTGCGAGATAAATATTATCGTGCTGATCCATAATTAATCTGGCATGCAACATAAGAGCGAATGTGCTATCAGCATCCGGATTTGTCCAAACAATATTACCATTACCATCAACTTTGATGAATGATGAACCAAATGAATTTGGATTTGGGAATCCGCAGACTACTGGTTGATTATCACTTCCAACTTCCACTCTAAAGCCGGCGAGGTTGTAAACATTAGACCATATCAAACTACCAGTTGGTGAAATCTTTTTTAATTCGGTCCCTCCGTTTGTCACATATTCACCATGAACCAGATAAGTATTACCGAAATCATCACCTTCTGCATCTCCAATTGTGAGACTGGGAACGCCTGGGTAACTCCAAATATGGTTGCCGTTCAAATCGATTTTTGCGTAACCATTTATACTTCCGAAGATAGCTCTGCCGGTAAGCACAATTGCATCATCGGGAGTGAATTTGAAATTAATTGGTGCACCAATTCCGTTTGCGTCATAATAAGTCCAGATCGCTATACCATCTGGAGTAAACTTTTTAACTTTAGTCACATAACCAGAAGTTCCGCTTCCCATTCCCAAAACGTAAATATTGTTATTGATATCAACTAGACATTTTTTTGTATAAGACCCATCGAATGAGGATTCATAGACATTTCTCCAAATTAAATTTCCAGCAGAATCAAATTTCATAATTATACTTGCAGCTTCTACTGGATTTGAGTAACCTGACATCAATGTTCCCGAAACCAGAATGTTTCCTAGATTATCGGTTGCTACCCATGTAGCTTTCTCCCACTTTGTATTGTCAGTTTGGTCAAATTTCTCCTGCCAAATAAATACTCCATCTGAGTTTCGTTTGGTAAGATAAATATCACCAGCAGGATTATATTCGTAATAAACTGTGTAAACATTGTCAGAGCCATCTACGGCAATGGAAATACCTTCTGTGTCCTGCAGCCACTGGATATTAACCTGTCCATAAGAAATTACGGTTATAAAAACTAGTGCTATACTTAAAACTTTTTTCATATTACTTGTACCCTTATTTATAGAATAATATATTGTTTTGTTTGTTAATAATTTACAATTTAGTTTGACTAAAATGGATCAACGTATTACAATTCTTTTACTTAATTAGTATCATCTTTTTTACTTCACGGAAGTTATCGGTCTCAATTGAGTAGAAGTAAGCTCCGCTCGAAAGATCAACAGCATTGAAATTAACTTCATAAGTTCCCGGTTGCTTTACTTCATTTAATAATGTAGCTACTTCTGAACCAACCGCATTATAAATTTTTATAATTGTATTGCCACTTTCGGGTATTGTGAATTTTATTGTAGTTGAAGGATTAAATGGATTTGGATAATTCTGTTCAAGAATAATTTGATTTGGTGCAGAATAGTTTTCGTCATCGATTCCCGTTGAAGGAGAATAATTAGTAATAATTACTCCTGAGTTTCCAACTGACCAGGCATTAACGCCATCAAAAGAATGAATTGAATTCAGGTCCTGAGTCGTTGGTGTTGTAATTGCAACCCAATTCAAACCAGCATTTGTTGTTGAGTAAAGTGTACCTGCACCGCCAACAGTCCATCCGACATTTTGATCAACGAAATGAAGACCATTCAAACCGACTGCGATACCAATTGATCTTGAAGTCCAGTTAGTACCACCGTTGCTCGTGTACATAAAGAATGAATTACTTCCGCAGGCAAAACCAGTTGATCCATTAATGAATTGGATATCCTTGATGTCATCAGTTGCAGGATTGCTCATCGAAGTGAAAGTAGTTCCTCCATTATTCGAAAAAAGTAATAAACCGTCTCTTGCACCAATCCAAACATTCTGGTCAACAGCAGCAACAGACAGAAGTCTTTCTGTCGTACCAGCATTTAGTGTTGACCATGTATTCCCATCATCCGTCGATTTAACTGCGGCTCCATCATCACCCACGGCATAAAAGGTAGAACCACCGGCAAAACCAGCTCCTCTTAACTGTAACGAAGTGCCGCTGTTTTTTGAAATCCAGTTTGTTCCTCCATTAGTTGTAGTAAATACAGTTCCATTATCTCCAACGACAATACCTGTGTTTGCATCTTTAAACACAATCTGATGAAGATCTGAACCTGTTAAGGTTAATAGAGACCAGTTTGCACCTGCATTTGTGGTATGAAGCATTGTTCCTGCATCTCCGCAAGCCCAGCCCTCAGTTGTACTGATCATCTGAATTCCTTTTAATTGGCTGGTTTGATTTGAATTTTGAAGATACCAATTTTGAGCTAAGGTCAGTGATGTGATCATCAAAGAGATAATCATCACAACAAAAAATCTAATCAAAATAAAGTTTTTCATTTTTTTCTCCTGGTTATTAATTGAAATAAATTATTAATTATTTAAAGCTCCATTATCAATCCACTTAGCAATTGAATCAATTACTGCTGCTGAAAGAGGATCTCGATTTGATGGTGGCATTCTTGGTGAAACTTCACCCTTAAGAATTTTTATTAGTAAACTATTTGAGCTGCTATCCGGAACAACTCTTTTGAATTGTGGAAAGAGGAAACTCTGAACATTAACCAGATTAGAAAATGAATTACCGTCTGTAAGTAATAGGTTTGCCTGGCTGTTTGTTGAACCGTGGCACCCTGAGAGCGCACAACTGGTATTAAACACTTTGCTCTGGATATCACTTAATTTGCTTAATGGTGCAGAGGCAGTTGGTGTCGGTTCTGTAGTACTTTCCTCAGAGCAACCCAAAAGCAGAATTGTGGTGAGTGCTAACGATACGAGTAAAATTTTGATATTTTTCATTGTTTTTCCTTCTAGTGTCATAACACATAAATAGTAGTTAGTTTTAATTAATAGTGACATAAGTTTGATATATTTAAAAAACGAAGAGGGAATAGTTCAAATTAGAATCATTCCCTCAACTATTATCAATAGACCTGATCGAAGCTTTTAGAAAAGCGAATTAGTTCTTAAGACTCATTTTTTCAACATTTACTTTTTTATCTGTTGAAACTCCGATTAGATTGTAAGCAGGGCACCAGCCAATAAATGCTGTGAATAACGGAACTATTCCAACCAAACCCCACCAGCTCTGGTTGTAAATACCAAAAGCAATTATCGCAAGACCAAGAATGATCCTGATAACTTTATCTGCACTTCCAACGTTCTTTTTCATTTCAGTTCTCCTTTTAGGACGCGAGATAACATTCATGAAATAGATTTTTCTTATCTCATTATAATCTCACGTTCTGAATTTTTAATTGTGAATTTATTGTTGGAACAAAATTAATAAGTAAATGACGGGATGAATGTGACAAAGTCACAGATAAGTTATTTTTTTTGAAGTGCTTTTAATTTAACAGTATCAAGGATTTTAATTGATCCGCGCGAAATTTGAATGACTCCTCTTGCTTCAAAATCTTTAAGAATTCTGCTTACAACTTCACGGGAAGTACCAATATCTCTTGCAAGCTCATTGTGAGTTATTTCTAAAAGATTTCCTTCTTCACTCAATAAATGGGTAAGCTTTTCTGCAATTCTTGTATCCACACTCTTAAATGCTATTTCTTCAACAGTTGTTATAACGTCAGACAGCCTATCTGATACAAGATTGAAAACATATTTCTGCCATACAGGATATTTGCTTACCCACTCTTTAAACAAATTTGCCGGCAAGCTTAAAACTTCTGAATCCAATTCCGTTTCTGCAATTGCAGGAAAAGACTTTTGGGATAGTATGCACGAGGCGGTGAGGATACACGAACCACCTTCATTTATTCTATAA